>CALBPW010000216.1 GCA_937899145.1 uncultured Bacteroidota bacterium | reverse complement strand
CCGGGTAATACCGCTGCTTGTGAATCACGGATGTACAGGTCTTCCCGTCACGTGGATCGATGAATACCTGAACCTTCACCTGTCTGCCACCGGCCTTGATAAACTGTTGCAGATGACTGGCCCCGTACTGCTCTCTGATTTCAGGGTATTTCTCTCTTAGTTCTTCGGGGCTGTTTACCAGCGTCATACCTCGACCGCCTGAAGTGTAATTGGGTTTGATGATAGCGGGGAAAGGAATGTCGTTCTTCCCGATACTGTCAAACGCCCTTTTCTCCAGGTCGATGGTCACGGGATGGGGATAGCCCTTCTCTGCGCAAAGTGCCATCAGCAGGTTCTTGTCATAGCCCTTCTCGAACACATCCCAGTCTGGCAGGAGGATGGGTACAAGACTTGTCAGTGCAGCCTTATACTTACTAATGAAGGTCGCCCCATCATCATTCATCGGGATAATGGTGGCTATGCCGTTCTCCGTGACATACCGCTTCACAGCGTCAAGATACTCGGTCTCATCCTCGGTTTTCACCACTATTTTCTTGGTGGCATACCGTGTATGGTATCCGTAGTTATCCGTGCCGTTGCAGATTAGATGAACTTCGTAACCTGCCTTTTTAAGCGTCTCCGCTATAATTAGCGTCTGAACCGCTTCTCCGTTTAATAGAAGTATCTCTTCCTTCTTATTTGACATTACTCCCTATATTTCAAAACCTTTGCTGGTACACCACCAACAATTGCATACTCTGGTACATCCCTATTCACTACAGCTCCGGCTGCCACAATTGCTCCTTTACCTATCGTGACGCCCGCAAGGATGATCGCACCCGTTCCAATCCACACATCATCCCCAACCACAATTGGAGCATCCATATAGTCCTGCTCCTTCGTGGGTATCTCTTTGGTGTAGAAGCCATGATTGAAGCCCAACATCACTACATTGGTTCCAGTGTGAACATAATTCCCAATAGTGATACTCCCAGCCGTGCTTTTCCCAGCCTGTATCAAGTTGTTGTGGTTGATAAGACAATGTTCGCCAATAGTTACATACTGACCTTCACGGATAATGGTTGTAGGATGAATGTTAGTTCCGTTCCCAATCTTTGCCAAACGCAGTCCTCGCACATTGTTGATAACATTGTACGCAAACCGCTTGACAATCCATTTCAGGTAGGTAAAGGAAAATACAGTCCCTAACACCTCCAATACCCTTTTACCCTTGCCGGGTTTTACATAGTGAGTTCTTGTTGCTTCTTTCATTTATCATAGTTTATAATTTTCCTTTTATGGCGTCAAACCACTGCTTTCGACAGCCCTTCTGTGCTGCACACTGTATAGCATCAAAATTTCCTCCATTGTTTCCTTCTATCAGGCAACCTTTGCCTATGTGTATTTCGCCTTTTTTATAGCCTAATTCTGCAGCATTATCACCAACTCTATAATTGGTAAGGTCACGTTGGTGGCACAGCAACCTACAGCCCGAAGTAATATGGGCATAATCATCAATGGTTATCATATTGGCATGCTGCAAATCGATTCTCACATAGTCGCCGATAAATACGTTTTTCCCGACTTTGCAACCAATTTTTTTAAGGATTTTTGCACGCAATCTTCTTGGCGCAAATGGCTCCAATATTGCCCAATCCATCATTTTACTCAATCTTTTCCGACGTATATTGCCAAAAAATTGTTTGATAACCCGCCATAGGCTAACATTTCCGTATTCATCTTCAGAATAATGGAACCCGAATTTGCACAAAAGTCTGTAAGTCAGACTCAATTTCTTTTGTTCTGCCATATTGCCAATATATCAATTTCTACCTAACAATCTCGTCCACAAAATTCCAATACCGTATTTACACAAATACATTGTGCGTACTATTGTATTCCGCAATGTCCCCAATTTGTTTTTCCTCCAAATCAGTCCCGTCAAACCCATCTTCTGCACCATCTTATTGGGGTGTTTTATCTCTCCTAATGCGAAACGGAATGCTGCGCCAACTCCAATCAGAACTTTATCGGGCAAATATTCGAATAGTCTTGCGGCAAAAAAATCTTGTTTGGGTGCCCTCAACGCAACCCAAACCACATCGGTGTTGCTCGCTCGTATTTTTCGGGCAATATCCTCATAGTCAAACTCATCAACCTCGCAGAATGCTGGTGAATAGATGCCGACAATCGACGATTGCGAGTATCTGCTTTTCAAAGCCGACAATGTTTCTTCGGTATCGCCTAAAAGGAAATGGCGGATTCCGTTTTCGGGAGTGCCAAGCATCGATAGAAACAAATCTGGTCCCGTTGTACGTTGCACATTTCCCAATCCCCATAATTTTGCCATCCAAACAAGCGGCATACCATCGGGCAAGCACATAAAGGCATTGCCCATCACTGCCAAGTAATCGTTGTGCTTGTTGGCGCAAACCACTGTCCGCATATTGCTCACGCAAACATACCCGCCCTGTCCGCTCAATGCGGCTTGCTCAATTCGTTTCTGTGCATCGTCGGGGTTTGTAACTGAAATGTAAGTTTTGCCTATGCGGTAGCGGTTTTGAGTTTTCATAGTGTTATTCTTAACTCTCTTTATTGTAGCTGTTTTCAAATCATAAATGCAACGTTTTGGAATTATACTTGAGTTTACAAATGTAAAATTAGCATTAAAAAACACAATGAAGGAAAAGAACCCTGAAATTTTTCTTTTGTGCTTTTCATACTTTTCCAAATTGAATTTGTTTTGCGCATAATTGACGTTGTTTTTTAGCAAAATCAACATTTGTCAATGTTGCAAGCAACTTTTTTCTATCTTTAAAGGTTTTTTGACACAAATCGAAAAAAACGTATTTAAACAATTGTGTATGACATTCGGATTGAAAAACTGGCTTTTCATATTAGCGCTGAATCCATTTATGGTAATAGCGCAAAATGTTGACAAACCGACAGATACAGCCGAGCCGACATCTGACTTCGATGTTTTCGACATTATGCTGTCGGAAGCCGAAATTGACGAGAGCGGCGCTACTGTTGGCTCTATATCGGGCATTTTAAGTTCGTCGCAAGATATGTACCACAACGCAGCAAGCTATCAGTTTGGCAACACTCGCTACCGCGTGAAAGGCTTTACATCAAGCCAAGAGCAAGTAACAATAAACGGCATTCCGATGAACGACCCTTCGAGCGGACGTACGTCGTTTGCCTTATGGGGCGGGTTGAACGATGTTACACGCTACCCATCGGTAGTGCCTGGCATCGGCTTTTCAGAGTATGCTTATGGTGATGTTGGCGGACACGTTAACTACTCAATGATGGCTTCGGAAAAGCAAAAAGGCTTCCGGGCAACATATTCAGCAGGAAATCGAGCCTACCGCCATCGAGCTATGATAACCTACAATTCAGGCTTGCTGCCAAGTGGTTGGGCTTTCTCTGTTTCCGGCTCGCGCCGATATGCCGAAGAAGGCTATGTTGATGGTTGCGGATACGATGCTTGGGCTTATTTTTTAGGCATCGAGAAACGGCTGGGTGAACGGCATACACTCAACTTTGCAGGCTTCGGGGCACCTCGTGCCAACGGTCGCACATCGGCATCAACACAAGAAGCCTACGACCTTGCCAGATCGGAAGAGCGTCGTGT
>CALBPW010000215.1 GCA_937899145.1 uncultured Bacteroidota bacterium | reverse complement strand
TGGTCCAGGAGGCGTACGACTTAGTCGGTACCAACTACTACAATCCTAACTGGGGTTATCAAAATGGAAAAAGGCGAAACGCAAGCATTGCAAAATCGCATCAACCACAATTTATACTTACTCACAAATGGAAAATATCGGATAAATCCGACCTTACAACATCGGCAGCTTACGGCTTTGGACGCTACGGGACAACAAGCATCAGTTGGGTTTCGGGCAACGACCCCCGCCCCGATTATTACAAAAATTTGCCAAGCTATTACCTCTATAGCCGTCTGAATCTGGATAAATACGAAGAGGAAAAACTTGACTGGGAAACAAATGTGAATCGCCGGCAAATTGATTGGGACAAGTTTTACACAGCCAACCGTAACCGCGTTGACCAAATTTTTGACGAAAACGGAACAATGATAGCCGCCGGCTTCCGCGCTAATTATTACGTGCAAGAGCGGCGTAGCGACAAGCGACAATTCAACCTGTCATCGGTTTATAATTATAGCTGCGACAATCTGTCGTGGAATGCTGGAATAAACGCGGCTGTCTTCAAAGGTTACAACTTCATGACCATAGTCGATTTGCTTGGAGCCGATTACTATCTTGATATAGATAAATACGTTATGCGCGACAGCATTTCTGAGCCCGGACAACGTATTCCGATGGCAGCCAATAACAATTTGAACAATCCGAACCACATTTGCCATGTAGGCGATAAATGTGGATACTACTACATTGCCAACACCAATAACGCCGAGCTTTTTGGACAAGTGGTGTATAGCTTCCCAAAACTTGAACTTATGGGAGGCGCAAAAATTAAGTGTGTGAGTTTTTGGCGTACAGGCAAATGGCGCAATGGAATACATGTCGACAACTCATACGGCGACAGCAAAAAACAAAATTTTGTCAATTTCAGCATAAAAGCTGGAGCAACTTACAAACTAAACGGCCGCAACTATGTGATACTGAACGCTTTGTATCAAACCGACGCACCATCGTTTCAAAATTCGTTTGAGACCGTGCGCACCAGCAATGCCGTTGTTGCCGGCCTAAAAAGCAGGAAAGTAATTGCGTCCGACCTGTCGTACAACATAAAACTCCCAACCCTCAAAGCGCGAGCGTCGGTTTACTACTCACAAAACTTGGATGACATGAGTGTGCGTAACGTGTACATCGAAGGGCGCGACGAGCAGACAAGCAATGGAGGTGTTTATGGCAGTTACATTTGGCGCAATCTCGACCGCATTCACTATGGCGTTGAGCTTGGTTTAGAGTGGGATATAACCGCATCGCTACGCTATCAGATGGCAGGCGGAATGGGACGTTTCGGCTATTCAAACCGCCCAACAATTCAAATTATCTCCGATGATGGTATGACAAATCAAACCGATATTGCCTACATGAAAAACTACCGCATTGGAGGTTTCCCGCAGAGTGCAATGTCGGCAGGACTACGCTATAGCATCAACTATTGGAACTTTGGCGCGACACTTTGCTACTATACCGACATTTATACCGACGTCTTCCCCGAGCGCCTTACCGAATTTGCCACAGCAGGCTACACACCTGAACACGAATACTATAGAAAAATCCACCATCAAGATAAACTCGATGATGGCTTCATTCTTGATTGCTACATTAGTAAAAGCTGGCGTATAGCAAGCGGTTACTATTTGGCCTTCAGCGCCAGCCTTAACAATGTGCTCAACAATACCGATTTTGCTTACTCAGCGTATCAACAATATCGTCTTGATAAGAAAAACCCCGACCGCTTTCAAAACAAACTCCTATATGAGTGGGGTAGAGAATTATTTGTAAACATGAGTTTCCGTTTTTAATATAATACCGATATGAAATTTTTATTTAGAAACACAATAGCGGCAATTGCAGCAGTTGCAACGTTTAGCTCTTGCATCAACAACGATTTTGACGCGCCAGATTATGTTGCATTACCAAATGGCAAAACATTCACTATTTCAGATATTTATGCCATTTATAATAAACGAAACACATCGTTTGAAATAACCGATACAGCCTACCTTTACGCCACTGTTATTGGCGATGAGGGTAGCGGTAATCTCTACAAACAATTATATGTGCAAGACGAAACGGGTGGCATCAATCTGCAAATGGAAGAGAGCGCGGCCAACGTTCGAGTTGGCGACTATATAAAAATTGTACTCAACGGATTGGCAGTCGCAAGTTACAATGATTTGTTGCAGATAAGTAAAATTGAACCGGCTTACGATATTATCGTACAACGAAACGAATGTTTTATTCAGCCCGAAGTGGTTACTATCGAACAGCTTAACAACAGCAACTTCGCATTCACCAGCAAACTGATAAAACTCGAAAATGTGCAATTTATAGCCTCTGACACCACAGGAACATACGCTGATGGTTATGCCTTAACATCGCAAAACCGGACATTGACTGACAGTCTTGGAAATGAGGTGATTGTGCGCAGTAGTGGATATGCGAATTTTGCCAACAAAAAAGTTATAAGCGGCTGTGGCGATGCCGTATTTATTGTAAGTCGCTATAGTTCGACTATTCAACTTCTTATTCGCAACATCAACGAGCTGAACCTTACTGGCGAACGCTTTGCCATTGGAAACGAAGGCAGTACAACCTTCTATCAATCGTTTGAAAGCGGATTTGGCAATTTTACAACCTGCAATGTGAAAGGCGACCAAGTATGGAACATCAACTACAGCACCGCCACAATGACAGGCTATGCCAATAGCACCAATTTTGAGAACGAAGATTGGCTCATTTCACCCGAAATCGACCTTACAAACGAAACCGTAGCTGCATTTAGCATGGAATATATCGCACGCTACTTTAACGACTTGAACAATGATATAACACTCCAAGTATCAACCGATTACGAAACAGGAAAAGAACCTTCGTCAGCCACTTGGACTACAATACCCGCATCGTGGACAAGTGGTGCCGATTGGAACACCTTTGCAACCACCAACGCCGATATTAGCCAATTTGCCGGCAAGAAGGTGCGTGTGGCCGTAAAATACTCATCTACTGCCACAAAAGCAGGAACACTTGAGGTAAAATCAATATCGGTTTTAAACAAAATTGATGGCCAACAACAGCAGCAACCGACACCTGACGAGGTGGTGTTTACACAATCGTTCGGTAGCGATTTTGGCACATTTGCAACCTACAGCCTTAATGGCGACCAAGTGTGGGGCATCAGTTACAACACCGCTACAATGACTGGTTTTGCCGACAATACAAATTATGCGAACGAAGATTGGCTTGTTTCGTCTGAAATTGACCTCACAAGTTGCACCGCAGCAAGTTTCAGTATGGAATATATCGCTCGCTATTTTAGCAATCTTAATACCGATATCACTTTGCAAATATCAACCGATTATCAGCAAGGAACAAACCCGACAACAGCAAATTGGACTGCCGTTTCGGCGCAATGGGAAAGCGGAGCCGATTGGAAAACTTTTGCGACTACAAATGTCGATATTAGTGCTTTTGCAGGACAAAAAATTGTTGTGGCAGTAAAATATTCGTCAACAGCCACAAAAGCGGGAACCATCGAAATAAAACAAATATCAATACTAAACAAAGCCACCGGAAATCAAGGAACTACATCCAACCCGACACCTGACACTACCAACGACGGCTCATTCAACAATCCGCTTAGCGTTACTGAAGCCATGACAGCAACTGGCACAAAGTGGGTAAAAGGCTATATTGTAGGTGTTTACGAAACAAAAGACGCTTCGGGTGCTACCCTCGAAAAATATCAGATGAGCACAGCAGCACCATTCTACACCAACACTAACCTGCTGATTGCGGCTGCAAGCGGAGAACAAACGCTTGCCAACTGCATGACGGTGCAATTGCCAAAAGGTGATATTCGCGATGCAATAAATCTTGTTGACAATGCGGCGGTTTTAGGCAAAGAAGTGATGTTATATGGCTCGCTCGAAAAGTATTTCTCAATGCCCGGAATCAAGTCGCTTACCGGCTATTGGCTTGACGGATCTGGCATCAATCCCGAAAATGGAACACCAACTGGCGATAATTCTGGCGGCAACACAAGTGCCGGCGACGCTATTTTTGCCGAATCGTTCAGCAAAGACCAAGGACAATTCACTATCCACGATGTCGAAACCGGTAGTCTGAATTACGTTTGGAAATGGGCAAGCGCAAACTATGGAATAAAAGCCAGCGCATATTACAACAATAGCGCCAACGTAGCCGAAAGTTGGCTTGTGTCGCCTTCCATCGATTTAAGTTTGGCAAACGGCGCAACTCTATCGTTCCAACAAGCAGCCAATTACGTAGCAAATCCAAGTGGCGCTTTGCATATAATGGTTTCAACTGATTTTGATGGGGATGTAGCCAATGCCGAATGGACCGAACTCGACATTGACACATGGCCGACAGGCAAAGACTTCAAATTTGTAACCTCAGCGGTTGATATTTCTGATTTTGCTGGAGAAACAATTTATGTCGGATTTCAATACACAAGCACAAGCAATGAGGCTGCGACTTGGGAAATTAAAGATTTGGAAATAAAATAAATGTGACTTGCTAAAAGATAAACAACTAAATCTGATCACCAATTAAATATTAGATAATATGAGACTTAAAAACATGGCATTAATCGCAACATCGATAGCGGCTATTGTGGCATGCGCATCATCGCCTAAAAAAACCGAAACAGCACAACCAAAAGCATTGGTTATCTACTACTCGCAAAGCAACGCCACCCGCACTGTTGCACAAGAAATTCAAAAACAACTCAATTGCGATATTGCTGAAATTGAGTGCGTTGAACCTTACTCGGGTGATTTTATGCAGACAATCCAGCGCTGGCAAAGCGAACAAAAAGATAGTGTTTTGCCTGAAATTAAGCCGCTTAACTGCAATATCAGTAACTACGATATTATCTTTCTTGGATATCCGATTTGGGGCGGAAATTACGCTTTGCCAATGGCTTCGTTCTTAAAAAACACTGATTTTGCTGGCAAAAAACTTGTTCCGTTCTGCACTTTTGGCAGTGGCGGCCTTAATACCAGTGTTGCTGAATTGCAAAAAAACGCCCAAAACGCCCAAATTCTTGATGGCTACGGCATTCGCCAAGCTCGCATTGCAAATGCACCAACTGAGGTTGGGCGGTTCCTTGTCAAACTTGGACTGAAGGAAGGTGAAGTTGAGTGTCTGCCCGGATTCTCTGAACAGGAAAAGGTGAGCGACAGCCAAAAAGAAATTTTTCAGCAAGCTTGCGGCGATTACCAAATGCCGCTTGGTAACCCTATTACTGTTGGGTTGCGCCCAATTAAAGGCGGTACTGAATATCTTTACACCGTTGAGGGACAAAATGGTATGAAATCGCAGATTTACGTTTTGGCAAAAGATGGTGAGAAACCTGAATTTACGCAAGTTGTACGATAATTCACGCCGTTCAACATCAATAATCCGCAGCGAGTAAACACTTTCTGCGGATTTTCTTGTTTGGTTATCAAGAAGATAAACGTTGGCTTAATAGGTTTTTCCGGATACAAAACAACTCATTAAACAACTAACTGTCAAACCATTGTCTGAATAACAACTCGTATTTTTCTTTTACCTGATTGCATACCATACTATAATGGTAGTTGTTTCTGACACGGTTATAAACTTCTGTTGACAATTGTTTTATTGAGCCTTCTTCAACCACCGAAAATACAATATCGGCAAAATCCTGAGCCGATAATTGATTTACAATTAACCTGTTGTTGTTTAGCACATTGAAGTTATCGCCTTGCCAAGTTGTTATAGGAATTATGCCCCATGCCATAGCCTCAGTTAGTGAGTTTGAATGACCTTCGTGCCCCTCGGTTGAAGGCAGAAGAAAAAAATGCTTATCAAAAAGATAATCAGCCAATTGATGTTGTGAGCAGGCTGAATAAAATTTAACTTTATCAGCCATTTTCTTTTCGGCAACCATATTTTTCAATATTCGGTAATAATGCGAGTCAAGATAATCGCCAATTATATCGAGAGTGGATTGTTGAAATCGCGATTGGACTATTGCAAATGTATCTATCACAATTTCAACATGTTTTGATGGAACAATGCGACCAAAATAAATCAAATGCAAACTATCAGCAGGTTTTGTTGGACAACTGTCGGGAATAAAACTTGGCATTACATAATTTGGATAGTAAAATAAATCGGCATCAGGGACCAATTGTTTTATAAGTGGTTCATTAATGGTTGATTGTGAAAAAATACAGTCTGCTTTCCGGATTGCCAATCTGAAATGTCGCCTATAAAACTTGTTTCCTTGCTCATAAAATGTTGTTGCACCGCCACCGCGCAACTCGTAAACTACCTTATAACCCAGCGTTTTAGCAATATTGATAAGGCATAATTCAAAAAAAATCATTCTGCCAGAAAATCCAACAATATGCGTTATCGCTTTGCGACTGCCAAAAAGCAAAATCACAAAGAATTTTAGCACACAAAATGGCATTTTAAATGCCGAAACCGTATGCTTTAAAAATTTATTAGCGATGTTTAAACTGTTGTATTTTGATATGGCAACAACCTGAAAACCTGCCTTTTTGAGAAGATGCGACGTGCGTCTGTTCCCCACTTCGCCACCACCAAAAGGAATTTTCTTCCACTTGCCAAAATTGGCAAACATGTAGATTCTATTTCCTTTTGTATTTGCCATTGGCCACTTCTGTTTAGTTGTCGGTGTCGTATTTAACTAACATGCTATTCTGATACAACAATTGTTCTTGGCTCGGGTTCTTGCAAATAAACTTCGGAAAAATCGAAAAAATCTTGTGAGTTGATATATAATCCCTTGATGTTCGATTTTAGCAGATTGAATCTCTTATCGTTTTGTAAATTAATGGTTTGCGTCATGGTGAATTGCGGTGTTGCCGACTGAAAAGCATCGATATTTTCCTCTAAAAACGGAGTAAGATATTTGACAGGAACACCAAACACTACATCAACCATATCTTTTTCAAACATATAAAGTTCCTTTTGTGTAGATGTTACGAATGAAATAATTATGGTGTCGAGGAATGGCAGTTGCTCGCCTTGATAGGTTGTGCGCCAATACTTTTTATTTTTTGTCAGTTCAATAGGTTGCCCTTTGATGGTTGGGTATTTAATCATGTAAGCGCCTGAACCCGCCGTGCCGTTTATTCCGTAGGTATTGAAAGCCTCTTGTGCAAATACAAGGGTGTTGGGTCCCGCTAAATAATGAATGAATAGATTGTCAGGTTTTAACAACTTGAAAATCAGCGTTGTGTCATCTTTTGCAATAATTCCGCCAATATCGATTGAATCGTTTGTTTTGGCTGTTTTCATAAACTCTTCAGCGCCTTCGATGTTCATTATCTGCCGCGATTTTTCGTACTCGTTAAGTAGTTGTATTCGGCAAACTTGCTCAATCGAATATTTAACATCAGCGGCTACTATACGCCTGCCTTTGCCACGCTTAAAGCAGCGGCTGTCTTGAAAACGCGCACGGCTATCGATTGTAAATGTATAAGTCAGATTGTCGCCAGAGACGCGGTATTTTTTAGCTATTGACGGCACTATTTTAAGCGTCCGCGGATTGTATTTTACCAAGCCGTCATACACCTGATATGCTATGATTTGCTCACTCCGCTTGTTGATGCGCCCCGGAAAAACCACATGCGGAATATCGCTGATATTCACGCGCAATGTGCCGCCATATTTGTCGGCTTCCGCCTGATTATCAGTTTTACACGATGCGAAAAGTGTAACCGCTGCCAATGCTAAAAATCCAACTTTTTTCATATCGGTGTTTTGTGTGTTAAAATAGTAATTTTATCTGATTTCAAAATCATTTTTTAGCCGCATGGAACAAACAAGCTATCTTGAAGATTAACAGATTGTTATGTTCGCCGCTGACTAAATAATCGCTATGGGCTGCCGTGTAGGGGCGAATGGGCAAGAGTGAATAATCAAATTCGGCTCCAACCCAAATATTTTCATAAAAATTATAATTAACACCCACTAATGCCGAAAGTTCAAATTGCTTGAATTTGTATGCAGGCTCTTTTAATCCATATCCGTCGGTATCTTCTTTACTCTTAATAAGATAACCGGCAGACGCGCCTGCCTCAAATTCAAAATGGCGAAGTGTGTATATTGCCGAAATGGGCATCTCGGCATAATGAAGTTCGGCTTTATAAAACGATGTTACTTCGTCTTCGGCGGCATGACTGCCCTTGCGCACGTATCGTAACCCGATGCGGTATGAAAAACCGGTTTTGGCAATCGGTTGGCTGACATCGGCGCCAAACAAGAATCCGAATTTATGATAGCCTCCGTACTTGTCTCCATCAATTTGTGAGGCGACAAATCCAGCGTTTGCTTTGGCGTTAAATTTTTGTGCTAAAGAAAAATACGGGATTGTCATTATCGCAATAATGGTTATAGTTTTAAATATAACTGATTTTCTGATACTCATAAATGATTGTGTTTCTTTTTGTTGAATCGGACATATACGATTTGGCGGTTCAACTGCTCGCGAATTTAACGGAATCTTTACGAAATTCAGCTATTTGAGTAACTTGCCCCCTCTCTCTTCATTTAATGCCAAATCTTTTTCGCCGACGGTTTGAATTGCCGAAGCTGTTAAACGTATAGCTTCATCAAATTCCGAAATAATATTTGTTAAAATTTCGGTTTCAAAACGGATAAACCACAACATCTTGTGTTCTTTTCTATTGACAAATCAAACGAAAAGTATTACAATATAATCAAGAAGAAGCTT
>CALBPW010000214.1 GCA_937899145.1 uncultured Bacteroidota bacterium | reverse complement strand
GCCCAAATGTGCCGCGTAATTTAACAATATGCAGCGTGCGGCGAATATTCTCGTCTAAATAGACGTTTGGTTTGTCCATATTCCCCCAACGGAATTTGTTCATCATATTGTCGTAAAGCACATCAGTATCAATGCGGCCGATATTTTGCAAATCGTACTTGGTTTTTATTGGTACAAGCCGATAAGCAAAACCTTCACATTGGAAATAGTCGCGCAGGTTAGTATCATTACCCGGACCAACCGACACAAAGTAAATCGGACGTTCCCAATTGGCGTTTGCAACAAGGTCAAGAATCATTAAGTCGTTTTTCAAGATGTAGCGCGAACTTAAACTCCACGTCATTTCATCAGCAATCAGTGCCGAATCTTTCGCCTTAACAGCACCCGTGGCAAGCGCTTTTTCTTTGTCAACTGTGATTTTCAACTTCTTAGTCGGGAAATAGTCGATTTTCTCTCTATAACTATTTGAGCTTAAGCGCGACGCGTCATCGCTGCGGCCAATAAAATCGATAACATCTTTTAACTCAACATGTTCTTTAATGCGCTCATAAACAGGAACTTGGTCGCGCACCCCGGTTTCGTATTGGCTGTGAGTGTAGCTAAACGGCACAGGTTCTGATTCGTAGTATTTCGATTTCATTTGGTCGATGTACCAGTCGGTTATCAGGTAAGGCAAGCAGATGACGCGAACATCGGTGCGGACGCCTTCAACCTCCTGAATGTACCAAAGTGGGAATGTGTCGTTGTCACCGTTTGTAAAGATAATGGCGTTGGGCTCGCACGAGTTGAGGTAGTTCCAAGCAACATCGTGGCAAATAAAGCGATCGCTGCGATTGTGGTCGTCCCAGTTTTCGGCGCACATAATGCCCGGTATAAATAGGCACACGGCGGTTGCAACGGCTGCCGATGGCACTTCTTTAACGTATTTTTTCAATGCTTCATAAATCGCCATCACACCAAGCCCAATCCAGATGGCAAAGGCGTAGAACGAGCCTGCGTAGGCGTAATCGCGCTCACGTGGCTGACGTGGGTATTGATTCAAATAGACAACAATTGCGATGCCTGTTAAGATGAAGAGTGTCATCACTACCCAAAAGTTCTTTTTGTCGCGGCTGAGTTGATAGCACAAACCGAGCAAGCCAAGCAACAATGGCAAGAAGTAGTATTTGTTTGTGGCTTTGTTGTTGGCATATTCCGACGGAAGGTTGTCTTGCGGACCAAGACGCGCCTCATCGATAAATTTGATTCCGCTAATCCAATTGCCGCTCATGTTGTCGCCATCGCCTTGAATATCGTTTTGGCGACCGACAAAGTTCCACATAAAGTAGCGCCAGTACATAAAACCACATTGATAGCGGAAGAAGAATGTCAGATTTTCGCCAAATGTTGGCTTAGTCATCGTTTCCATTTCGCCTTGATTGTTCTTCACTTTAACCTTGCGCCCTTTGATGTTGCCCCAATATTTGTAATCGGCGATATGCTCTTGGCGGCTGCTATACATGCGTGGAAAGAATGTGCACATGTCTTTGTTGTAGTTGTACTCAATCTTCTCGCTTCCTTCAACATATTTTCCGTCTTTCTGAATCCATGTTTTGCCGTTGTGCTTATATGGATCTTCAACATTTATCGGCGTATTGTAATATTGTCCGTAGATGAGCGGACTGCTGCCGTATTGTTCCCGGTTTAAGTAACTTAGCAGCGAGTAAGCGTCTTCGGGGTCGTTTTGGTCGATAGGCGGAGTTGCGTATGAGCGAATAACGATGGCCGCATACGAGCTGTAGCCGATAAGCAGCATTGCAACCGCAAGCAAAATGGTGTTGAATACCGGCTTTTCGCGCTTTTGAGTGTAGTAAATTCCCCATGCGAACAAAGATCGGAAGAGC
>CALBPW010000213.1 GCA_937899145.1 uncultured Bacteroidota bacterium | reverse complement strand
TCGGCTGTTAAAAAGTGGAAATTATTGTCCTCGTTTACCTCATCGATAACGCCAAACGCATCGGCGGCAACAACTAAATAGTATTTTCCGTCAACCGTCTCTGGCATAGTGTATCTGATTTCAAAGCCATCTTCACCATATTCTTCATAACCAACCATTTGCCCCGCTTCAGTATTGGTATTATTCCACCATGCGCCAGCAAGGCTCACTTGGTCGTTATATTCCTCATTATCACCTATTTCACCGCCAAACTCATCGGTATAATAATCGTGATAAATTATCTGATAATCGTTGGCGTCGAATGCGTTATAATACATATAAACTACGGACCAGCGTTGTGTTGCAAGCAGTGGCTTATCGCCTGAATTATAAACTTGATAGGTAAAGACACGGCTATTGGGGTTTTCCATAGTTTCTTCATAGTAATCATCGTCCCAATCTTCGGCGCTGTAAGCCATCAAATCGTAACCCGATGACAGATTGGCAGCTGCAATTGTCCCTGCGCTTGCCGAAATGGTATTTTCGTTTTGAGCCACAAAAGCCGCAAAGCAGAAACTCCTGATAAAAAAGTCGTAATCGACCCAAATGCTGCCATTGTCGCCCCAACTTGTCCCCCAAGAATTGCGAACGCGGAAGGCATTGCGATTATTATCGTAACCCGAAAGTACCATTGCATGGTAAGCGTGTTGCATTCCTTCTTGCAAATATGTATCGTAACTTATTGTGGCTGAGCTATTCCAAGCCATAAAGCGGTCGCCAAGACGCGCGCCGAAAACTATCGGGCGCCCCTCATCAAGATAGAATTTAAAATTTTCGACAGTCATGCCTTGTTTAGCTTCGCTATCGGCAATTTTCCGATAGTTGGCGAGTTTAGCATTTGCCGCTCCCTTTGCTGTTCCTGAACAGCTGCGGTCAACTGCGCTATACGGAACCTCTTGCAACGATGCGGCTCCATTTGTGATAAGTGCCGTAAGGGCCGCTTCAAAGCTTGTGCCATTACAACCTGTACCTTTTGCCGATGTCGAAATCCCATACCACAAATCGGCAGGGCTGGTTTGATACGCAGCGCTTGCCAATTGCGACGATGTCCAGCCGTTATCGATGCCGTCAAGAGCTGTCTTCATTGCATAACCTGTAGCCCAAGCAACACAGGTCCCATACTGTCCTTGATTTCCGATTGGCGGGTATTTACTTTCAATATCGACAGAGTTTGCCAGTTTATCTTCGTCAACATCAACAATTACAATATCTTGCGGAATCTCGTCAAGATTTTCATCGTCGAATAGCCAACCCGTCTGAAGTTCAGAAAGCAGATAATTGATAAAATTGTTAACTTCCTCTTCGGTGCAACTTTGCAGTGTTAATGCCACACAAATTATTGGCAAAAACGCCCTGCGAACAATTTGATTGAATTTTTTTTTCATAGCACATTATTGTTTAATAATTAATATCGATTTTGATAAGTCAAAATCTTGAGAATTAGTAGAAATTGTAGTAAACATTACTTTTTCAAGATTTGGTTTTTTTGAAAATTTAGTGTCATAAAACTCCACATCACCGCCAAAACGAGCCATAAGCATATTGCAGTCATCTGAAAATCCGGCATAATTGAATAGAGCCCTGCCTCCTATGCGCATTAGCGACAAATCGGCACTGCCACTGCATTTGGTGTTGTTAAAAATGAGGTTGTCATCAACTATTAGTTCTTGTAATTTAAGTTTATTTTTAAACTCCGCATTTGCGATGTTTAAAGTTCCCTTTATTCGTGATGTTTGCATTGCAAAATCGCAGTCCGCAATTATATATGAGAATACGCAGTTTGACGCCCAAACCGTAATATTGTTAAATGAAGCCGGTTTTCTGAAGGTTGATTTATGGAAACTTGCGTAGCCAAAAATTTCAGCGTCGTCAAAATTCACTTCGCCGCGGAAGTCACAATTTTGGAAAACAAGATTTGTTCCGAAAACTGTTTGTACGGGAGCGCCATTTTGCACACTTTTTGCTGACACGTCCCCCATAAAAACACAGCCAACAAAGCTAATTGAATGTTGAATTTTGGCACACATAACCGACCCGCCCAAAAACTCCGGTTTTAACGCATCGGCAAAATTCAAATCACCAAAAATCACTTTATCGGCAAGCTGTACAGGCTTTCCTTTTTGTATCATTTTAACTATTTCCGAAGCATTGATGTTTTTGTTTTCAGCATTTGTACATGCCACGCAAAACACACATAAACAAATAGTTATCAGTCTGATTTTTTGCATAATCAAATTCATTTCAATTCATAAAAACGAAATTGCAAGTTAACTATTTTACTATATAATTTCACACAAAAAAGTTTTGGAAAATAGTAACCTGATTGATACATTTGCGCCCACAAAGCTACGGGGTGTGGCGCAGTTGGCTAGCGTACTTGCATGGGGTGCAAGTGGTCGTCCGTTCGAGTCGGATCACCCCGACCATAAAAAGCGTTCACAAAACAGACAAACGCACAAAAACACACTGAAAAGCCTAAAAACCAATTGTTTTTAGGCTTTTTTGGTGGATAACACCAAATCATTTAAAAAGCCCCTACACATAATGCCGGGGCTTTTTGTTTAGTGGTATAAAAATTGTGAGTGAATTAAAAATCTGTTTGCCCGCCATTTTTTAAGCGGTGGGCAAGTTCATTCAGTTCGGCTTCCTTGCGGACAAGGTCTTCCTGCGTCGCTTGCAATTCCTCATAGTTTTGCTTCAACGCCTCCGATTGTTCTGCCAATTGGTCGGCTTTTTCTTTCGACTCTTCAAGCAACTTTGCAGTGCTCATATTTATCTTCACCATCGAGAGTGTCGAAGCCAAAGCCTCTCCTATCTTTTTTACAAAATCCACTTTATAATCATCAATTTTAGCGAACGACGCCAACTCAATTACGGCATAAACCTTATCGTTCAGTATAGCTGGCGTAAGCAACACAAAGCGTGGATTAGCCTCGCCAAGCCCCGATGTTATTTCCATATAATTATCTGGCACATCGTTCAGATAGATTGATTCTTTTTCGTAGGCGCATTGTCCGACTAAACCAATGCCGAGTTCAAATTCTTTTTCCATGTGCTTGACACGACTGTATGCAACCGCACCTTGAAGTTCGAATTTCACATGCTCAGGGTCGTCTTCGTTCAAAATGAACACGCCACCTTGAATAACACCTGTATAATCGGCAAGTTTACTGATAAACACACGGCTAAGTGCCTCAAGATTAGAGTTCTCTTGCCGGAATAAATCAGAAAATTCAGCAACGCCGCGAGCTGCCCAAGCTGCTTTCTCTTGCTCTTTGGCACGCTCAACTTCAGCATTTTTCGCCTTTTTTAACTCGTCGCGCATGTTTATAAGTGCGATGCTAAGTTCGTCTTTATCGCTATTTTTTTCGTATTCGTAATCAAAATTATTGTTGGTGATGGCATCGGCAAATTGCGCTGTTTTGTGCAGATTGTCAACCACACTATTAAATGCTTTACACATCTGCCCTATCTCATCTTCGTACTTTGTAGCCGACTCTTTCATTGGCTCAATCTCGCCAACTGCCATTTTATCGAGCTGATCTTTAAGTTTCAGAATTGGTTTTTGAATAATACGCTCGGTAAAAGCATTGGCTCCAACCAGCACAACCAAGCACAAAGGCACCGCCCAAATGAGCGAGAATAAACCATACTGGCATACGGCATGGCCGACAACAGCCGTAAACATCGACGATACAAAGACAAACACAGCAACTTTCCCTACAATATTTTTTTTGTATAAAACTCTGATTACTGCCAATCCAAATGGGACGATTGCAAAAGCAACGATAAGTAAAAATTTCAGTGTCGGATTCATAACTATTATTTTAAAATGCGCATCGGTTTAATCACGAAACGCAACTTCAAATATAAATTGTTTGTTGAGTTATGGCGATAAAGTGTATGTTTTTTTTCGTATATTTTTTTTTAGAGTACTTTTAAGGCGATAAAAATAAGTTATTTAGAATCAGAAAAAGATGCGATTGCAAATCGCATTTATCTATACTACAAATATTTACAACACAAAATATAAAAACTAATGAAACATAACGTACTCATTTGGGGTTACTTTTCGACATTTGTGCTACTACTTGGCACCATCTTTATGAACCTCGATTTCATTGCAGGCAAGGTGCTTTTTCTGGTCGGATTCTTCACATTTACGCTTGGCTACCTGATTCCACTTTTTTTGGTGATTTTTCGCGATAGCCAAGAGAATCAGATAGGTTTGATAATCATTCTCGCCATTTTGGGTTTTTTCATCTTCCTGATGGGCATCACATTTTTTATGGTAAACTGGGGCGGAGCAATGGTGCTGATATATGTTGGCGGCTCGTTTTTGCTACTCACGTCAATTTTGATGCTATTTATGTGGCGGCGCTTCTACGAGACAAGCGTAGATTCGTGGTTTCCGATAATACTATTTGCCGTTTTTGTGGTTATTGGCATGCTGACAAGTATGGTTCACAGGCCGGTACTGCGTTCGTTTACCATTAATAATCAAGAAGATATGGTACGGATGCGATCGCTTAAAGACATCAACAATCACACTTATAACGAGTTGGAAAATATCTGCTTAAATGATAGTTTGTTAGCACCGATAATGAGCCGCGCCAATATTATTGTTGCCAAAAGCGATAGCATATTAACTTACATCGACAGCCTAAAACGCGCCTTAATCATCTATGTTGAAGGCAAAAAAATGCTTCAAGACTCAAACATTTTGTACAATTTAGTACCGATACAATCGAGTGTCGAGATTAACTCAGTACGCCGGTTTATGCTTGGCCGCAAACGTCAGATGGCATATCAATTGCACAATAAGATTGATGAATATCGGATTTTTCTGCTCAATATTGATACCACACAAAGCCAATGGATGATGCGGTTTATTGAGTCAAATTTAAATACCGATGTACTAAAATTGAACAAGCGGAATTACAATCGCAGTTGGGAGAAGCAGCAATTTTACAATTTTCCGCTTGTTACAGTTATAAGCCAACTTACACGGTTGCAACTTAGTGTAAGCATTGTCCAGAGCGAAATGCTGAACAACTATCGCCGCTTATCAATTGAGCATATTGCAAGCCGTAATGAGGCCTTGGAAGAAAAATAATTTAAAAAACGAAAAGACGGTTGCAGCATTTAAAAAAATACATACCTTTGCAGTCCTATAAAAATGACATCAAAATAGTAGAAAGGGAATATTATGGCAATGAAAAGAACATTCCAACCGTCGCAAAGAAAACGTAGGAATAAACACGGATTCCGTGAGAGAATGGCTACCAAAAATGGTCGTCGCGTTTTGGCAGCCCGTCGTGCTAAAGGAAGAAAGAAACTTACAGTTTCTGACGAAAAATTGCACAAAGCTTAATTTCGACATTAAAAAATACAAGGAAAGCAAGTCAAATGGTGGCTTGCTTTTTTTGTGTGCGTTCTCACCCGCACATCAAACTGTACTCTTGCTCAAATCCATAATGGCTCCCGGATTTCGGACAGCAGGTTAAAACAAAAAAAGTATAATTTTGCTGTATGAAATGAAAAAGACGATTTACGCCGGAATTTAAGGCGAAGATGGCTTTGGAAGCCATCAGAGGTCAGAAGACCTTGACTTTGACACTTTTTCCATGCCTCTAATTTATTCTTTTATTCTTTTATTCTTTTTGACACAGATTTTTGGATGGTCTCCAGATATCTCCCTCAACTCCTCGTTGCTGAGCTTGCCAATCCAGTTCTCACCGGTGGCGACGGTCATGTCGGCAAGGTGCTTTTTGGATTGTATCATCTCGTCGATGCGCTCCTCGAAGGTGCTCAAGCGTCTTAAAAAACTTAACATAAAATAACCTCTACATAGCAAGATTTTTAGTATCTTTGCATTGTAAAATTTATAAACGGTAATTTATTGAAATAAAGTAAAATAAACCTTGTTATAAATCATAGCGTTTGCCGATGGATTCACCAATCAACATATCAGAATACACGCAGTTGCTGAACAACATAAAACAGCGTGTGCAACTTGCACAGAAAAGAGCCATCTTTTCGGCAAGTGCTGAGATGTTGCGTATGTATTGGGACATTGGCGGAATGCTGTTCCATAAGCAGAAAGAGGCTGGCTGGGGAGCAAAATTCCTTGAACGCATCAGCACAGACTTGAAAAACGATTTTCCTGACATAAAAGGCTTCTCCGTGCGTAACTGCCAGTTTATGATTCAGTTCTATAAAGAATACAATCAGGAACTTACTTTTACGAAACCGTCCGTTTCGCAAATTGGAAACACAACTGAAACGTGGCGAATTCAAACCCGAATACATCGGCAAACTGAACTTCTATTGCTCGGCAGTTGACGATATTATGTGTCAAGAAGGCGACAATCAAACCATTGGGTTGCTTCTGTGCCAGAACAAAGACAAAGTGAAAGCCGAATATGCCTTGCGCGACATCAACAAGCCCATTGGAATTTCAGAATATGAACTTGGTCAGGCATTGCCCGAACAATTACGTTCGTCGTTGCCCTCCATAGAGGAAATAGAAAATAATTTGAATCAAAACAGTATTGAATGAAGTAAAAAAGTTAAACTAACATATTGTAAAATAATGAAATACGCATCTAAAATATATGAATTTTTCTGTGGAAATAAAAAGCAGTTCTTTTTAATACCCTTGTACCAGCGAGCTTATGCGTGGGAAGAAAAACATTGCAAAAGACTCTTTGAAGATATTGAAAAAGTTCATAAAAAACACTTGCAGACACACTTTTTCGGTTCTATTGTTTCGGTACAAGACAATGAATTGGAGGATGATTTACTCATTATAGATGGTCAACAGCGAATAACCACAATTTCACTTATTGTATTGGCATTACGAAATGCGGTCAAAAATGGCGATTTAAAATGTTCACTTTCAGAGGAAGAAGTCAACGACAGAACTAACGATTATTTGTTAGCAAAATATAGAAAAACAGACAGAATTATAAAACTTCGCCCTATTGAAAGGGATTTAATTGCTTACGATGCTTTGTTTTCAAATGACACAAAAAAGTTTGTGGTAGAATCTGGAATGACAAAAAATTACAATTTTTTCTACACTCAAATCACAAATAGCGGATTAAATTTTGAAGATATTTTTGATTCGATGGAGAAACTTATCATAATTGATTTGAGATTAGAATCAAGTGATAACCCTCAATTAATATTCGAAAGTCTTAATTCTACAGGAAAGGATTTAACAGAAGCAGATAAGGTCCGTAACTATTTGCTCATGTCCCTAACAAAAGAACAACAAGATCTATTCTATAAAAAATATTGGCGTAACATTGAAATATACACGGACGAAGATCCTACAATGTTTATCCGCGACTATCTAACCATAAACCTAAAACGTATTTGCAATATTGAAAATTTGTATTTTGATTTCAAGGAATATAATACTTTATTTCAACTTGACAGAGAAGATTTATTCAAAGAACTATTGCAATATGCAAGCTATTACTATCAAGTATCAAAAGGGAAAACAGAAAACGAAAAATTAAATAGGAAATTAAATCAATTGGCAAATATTGGCTCTTTTGTGGCTATGCCATTCTACCTTTCGTTTCTTGATTTTGCTCAAAAACATAATTTGGCAGAAAATATTGTATATGAAGTATTTGATATAACAGAGAACTTTTGGGCAAGAAGAATAATATGTGGATATCCTACTAATGCCCTTAACAAATTATATGCATCATTACACAATGATATTCTTCGGATTTTTAAAAATCACGAAAAAAGAGAAAGCATACTTGACTATTCTTTGTATCCCGAAGTGATGAAATTTGTTTTGTTGAGGAAACAAGGTAACGCTAAATTCCCAACTGATATAGAAGTTGATGAATCTTTCAAAACGAGATGGATTTACAAACTACCTATTGATTACAAATATTTTCTTTTTGAGCGTGTTGAAAACGAAAATAATAAAGAAGGCATTAAACCGATTGTTGAAGAAATGAAAAAGGGTACTATCACAATTGAACACATTATGCCACAAACCCTAACTCCACAATGGAAACAAGCATTAGGCGAAAATTTTGAAAATATTCATGAAAGGTATCTACATGCATTCGCAAATCTAACATTAACAGCTTATAATTCTAATTACAGCAATCACTCCTTTGAAGAAAAACGTGATGGTTATATAGACAAAAAGGGTGAAAAGATATATGGATTTAAGGAATCTGGCTTTCAATTGAGCAACTACTTAAAAACATGTGAACAATGGACGGAAGTCCAACTAATGGAACGCGAGAAGATACTGTTAGATAAGTTTAAAAACCTATGGGGTATGATAAGTACATCTTATGAACCATTAGAAAAAGAAGTGGAAATTGTATCGTTTGCTGATGACGAATATGAACTCACTGGAAGAAAAATAATTGCATACTCTTTTAGAGGGGAAAAGCACAATGTCACCACATGGAAAGACATGTTGATTCAAGTGTGCCAAAATGTATATAATGAAAATAGAAACACTTTGGTGTATTTATGCAAGAAAGGAGAATGGTTTCATCAAAAGGCAGCTTCTGATGGTTCTCGTACTCGTTTTGCTGATGATTGTTACGTTTATTCATCGTGCAGCACCAAAAGTAAGCAATCTATTTTAACGTATTTATTTCAAAACTGTGGAATAAATGAAAGTGAATTAGATTTGTATTTGCAACCTATATCGGACAAACAAGCAGAGGAAAACGAAGAATAACACTTATCAATTATTATCCTAATTCCCGATTTGAATACTCCGCCCCAAACTCGCCCCGATTCCGTGTTTGGGCGGAAAAACTAATACTCTCTATTCCACTCTATTAGCAAACTCTATTATCGACCGAAAATTTAAATTTTTACAGAATTCCCTCTACCCGAATATCTCCCTCAACTCTTCGTTGCTGAGCTTTCCAATCCAGTTTTCGCCGGTGGCGACGGTCATGTCGGCGAGGTGCTTTTTGGATTGTATCATCTCGTCGATGCGCTCCTCGAAGGTGCTGCGGGTGATGAAGCGGTGCACCTGCACATTGTGCTTCTGCCCTATGCGGTAGGCGCGGTCGGTGGCTTGCGCCTCCACTGCCGGATTCCACCAGAGGTCGTAGTGGATGACATGGGTGGCAGCGGTGAGGTTGAGTCCTACGCCCGCCGACTTGATTGTCAGCACAAAGATGCGGTCGGCATGGCTGTTTTGGAAGCGGTCTATCATCTGCTCACGCTCCTTCACGCTGCAGCCGCCGTGGTAGAACATGGGCTGTTCGTCGAAACGCTCGGCGATGAATTTGCACAGCAACTCGCCCATCTCGGCAAACTGTGTGAAAACCAGCACTTTCTCGTTGTTTTCCGTAATCGTGTCGAGCAGACTGAAAAGCATTTCCGTCTTGCCCGAAAGCGACGCGTCCATAACGCCGTTTTTCAGAAATTGCGTCGGGTGGTTGCATATCTGCTTGAGCGACAGCATCATCTGCAGCACGAGGGCACTGCGTTTGAAGAGCGACTTGCTGTCGGTCTCCCCGATGTCCTCAATCGCTTTCATCGCCTCCTGCACCGTCTTTTCGTAGAGCGAGGCCTGCTCCTTGGTGAGGGTGGCGTATTCGTTGGTCTCGATTTTGTCGGGCAGGTCGCTGATGATGCTCTTGTCGGTCTTGAGGCGGCGCATCATAAACGGTGCCGTTATCTTGCGGAAACGCTCTGCAACTTGCTCATTACCATCATTTTGAATAGGCATGGCAAAGTCGGTGTTGAAGGCTTTTGCCGTGCCGAGGAAGCCCTTGTTGGTGAAGTCCATTATCGACCAAAACTCGCTCATGCGGTTCTCGACGGGCGTACCGCTCATGGCGATTTTGATCGGCGCGGCTATTGACTTCACGGCTTTTGTCTGCTCGGTTTGGGCGTTCTTGATGTTCTGCGCCTCATCGATGACGAGCACCGAAGGCTTCAGCTTTTTCAGCTTGTCCTTGTCGGTGCGCGACACGCCGTAGGTTGTCAGCACAACGTCGGTCTTGCAGTTGTTGAGGTTGCGTGCGGTGCCGTGGAAGATAGACGACGACAGTTGCGGCGCAAAATGCTCTATTTCCTTCGTCCAGTTGAAGAGCAACGCTGTTGGCACAACAATGACGGCCGGTTTTTTCTCGTTCACCACCTTTTCGTCTTTGAGTTTTTGTAGTAAAGTAATGACTTGCAACGTTTTACCCAAACCCATATCGTCGGCTATGATACTGCCCAGACCGAGTTTCGAGTTGCGGTACATCCACCAGTAGCCCGACTGCTGGTAGGGGCGCAGCGTGGCGTTTATTTCGGCCGGCACGTCCACCTTGTCGAGTTTGCGCAAGGCGTCGATTTGCTTTTTCAGTTCGGACGAAAGTTCTATGCGCTCGCCGTCGTACTCCTCGGCAATGGCGGCCTGCATCAGCTGCATTTGCGTTGGCGCGCCTTTCTCGATGGTCTCCATCAGTTTGGCTATGTCGCTCTCCGACAGATAGATATATTGTCCTTTTATCTTGATAAGTTGTTCCGATTTTTGCAACAGCTTCTTGAACTCCGCCACGCTGATTCTCTGGTCGCCGATGGCAATTTTCCACTCAAAATCGAGCAGCGTGTCGAGGGTGAAAAAGCCCTTTGTGCCGCTCTCCTTGCCTGCCACTTTGAGCGACGCTTTGGGTCGGACAATGCTCTGCAGCGATTTGGGCAACAAAACTTTCACGCCAAGCATCTTCAGCATCGGCATCGACTTAAATAGGAAATCAGCCAACTGATTCATCGTTAGCTGGATAGGGTTTTCGGCGTTGGAGTTTATGTAGTCGGTCAGACCGGCAATTTGCTTGTTGAACATGGTGAGCGACTGCATTATACCGAAACGTTTGTCGGCAAAGTGTTTGCTTGTCAGCACCTCACTCAGGGCAATGGGCAGACCATCGTTTTTCTGCACATCTTCTACGGCTATCGACAGCGAAAAATCTTCGTTATCGTCCTCAACCATAATAACATAACGATAATCTTCGTTCTTGAGGTAAAATCTGTTGAGCCACGAATTTATGCTGCCGCCAATGGTCGATTTGCCAACTTCGGCAAGATTGATATACTGATTTTCACCAAAAAACAGATCGTTGACTTCTGTTGATATGTCGTATCGATAAAGGCGGTGCAGAACGCGTGAGATTACCCACACAAGAAATTCATATCCAGGATTTTCTATTGGATGATACTCCCAATTTTTCTTTTTTACATTAGCAAAACAAATTACACTTGGCGGAATGGTTTGGACGCACTTCTCAACCACAGCCGCTACATTTTCATCGAGCATGGCAGGCAGCCAGCGTATCATCAGTCTCGTTTTTTCAACAATATATGGTTGTGGCACGATAGCACCGTTCTTTATGAGCATAAGCGCGGTTTTGACGGTATGACGCATTGCAACCACAGTTGGCGAATATTTGTCGATTTGCTCATTATCGATACACATCACCAATCTCATGATTTTCAAAGGTTCGCATGGAAATACTGACACTTTTCTTCCCATTGCCTTCATAATTGCGGCAACAGAAGCATAGACCGGGCTATAGTCATAATTGTCCGACAATACTACAGTTTTCACTTCATCATGTTTCCCAATTGAAATAGGAGCTATATATCCAAATTCCAATTTATTTGGATTACAGAGCGTCAAATCGGCTTGTTTTGCAAGTGACCGCATCTGCCGTTTGTAGTAGTCAAGAAAATTGGCTCTCGAATCAAATGTTGGGTTGTCGTCGAGCATCTCTGGCAGCACCTCGACAAGGTTCGGAAGCGAAGTGTATGATATGCGTGTATATGCTTGATTTTCATCAAAATCCGCCTGATTTTTATCTTTGGCAAGGTGGATAAGTTCGGTGAGCATCGGCACTTTCTGTGTTTTCTCGTCGATAGTTACGCCTCTGTCGGCTAACTCTTTGAGAATGTCGATGTTA
>CALBPW010000212.1 GCA_937899145.1 uncultured Bacteroidota bacterium | reverse complement strand
AGAGCACGGGCTTGTCGGTGCGCCAGCAGTGCGGATAGTTGTGCACGTGCTTTTCAATTTTGTAAACGGTGCCGGCTGTTTTCATCCTCATGCAAATGAAGATATCAAGGTTTTCAGCCTTACCGGCGGCTTGCTCGTCGTATTTTCCATCAATGGTGAACTGCGGGTCGTAGGCGTTTTTTACCCAGCGGCCTTCGTATTCGCCATACAAATCCATATTGATGAAATCTTTGACAAATTCAGTGTCAAGTTCATCGGTTTTGTAGTATTTGCCAGTTAAGTCAACCATTGGGCGCGTCTCGCCTGCTTTGTTTATCATAAATAGCGACGGAATGCCTGCGGCTTTTGCCACTTTGGCATCGTCGGCGCCAAAGGTTGGAGCAATATGAACAATGCCTGTACCATCTTCGGTGGTTACATAATCGCCCGGAATAACACGGAAGGCATCGTCTTTTTTGTTGACAATCTTTTTATCAATAATATCACAAGGGTCAACCCAAGGGAAGAGCTGCTCGTAGCGTATGCCCACAAGGTCAGTACCTTTCATTTCGGCAATGATGTTGCCCGGGTTTTTATCGTTAAAGTAAGCACTGAAGCGGGCTTTGGCCACAATTGCAGTGCAAGGTTGCTCGGTGTACGGATTTTTGGTTTCAACTGCCACATAGTCGATTTTTGGTCCAACGCAGAGTGCGGTGTTCGATGGCAGTGTCCAAGGTGTTGTTGTCCAAGCTAATATGCAGAGTTGCTGATGGTCGGCATCGGCTTTGTCTAAAATCGATTTAACAAGCTGATTTTCAGCATCAGTAACTTTAAATTGTGCGGTGCAGGTGGTGTCTTTCACATCGCGGTAGCAGCCGGGCTGGTTCAGCTCGTGTGTCGATAGGCCTGTGCCGGCGGCTGGCGAGTAGGGCTGAATGGTGTATCCCTTGTAGAGTAACCCCTTGTTATAGATGGTTTTAAGCAGATACCAAAGCGTTTCGATGTAGCGGTTGTCGTAGGTGATGTAGGGGTCGTCCATATTCACCCAGTAGCCCATTTTGGCGGTCAGGTCGCGCCATTGGGCGGTGTATTTCATAACCTCGGAGCGGCAGGCGCGGTTGTAGTCGTCAACGCTGATTTTCTTGCCGATGTCTTCTTTGGTGATGCCCAGTTGCTTCTCAACGCCAAGTTCAACGGGCAAGCCATGAGTATCCCAGCCGGCTTTGCGGTCAACAAGAAAGCCTTGCAGTGTTTTGTATCGGCAGATGATGTCTTTAATGCTGCGCGCCATCACGTGGTGAATGCCGGGCATTCCGTTGGCCGACGGCGGTCCTTCAAAAAATATGAATTTTGGATGCCCGGCCCGTGTGTCGATACTTTTTTGGAATGTGTTGTTTTTGTTCCACTCGGCAAGAATGTCTTTGTTGATTTGTGATAAGTCTAATTGCTTGTGTTCTGGAAATTTATTACTCATGATTTTTATATTGATTTTCTGAAAAAGCACGCAAATATAATCCATTTTTTAGATGAAGGATAATTAATGCGATGTGCAGATTTTAAACAAATAGAGCCGTTTAATATAACGGCTCTGCAATGAGGTAAAAACCGGAAACGATTTATTGTTTGTATTTTTTCACTTTTTTGAGTGCGTCGTAGGCTGAGCCTGCCCAATAGTTGCGCAAGCCAAAGCCGCCTGCCTCGCCTGTTAGTGTGAAGCGTGTTACAATATTGCGTGTTTTGACATCGAAAAACACCATTTGGTAGTTTGCCGTTTGTGTTGCTTTATTGAGTAGTTGTGCAATCATAACAAAGCCAACGCCGCTATCTTCGTCGCTAATTTTCAGATTGTGTACTGCTGTTGTAATGTTCAAATCGTTGATTGAAAAATTGCCATCAAGGGTTTTGACATTGTCGGCAGGGATATTTTTGTTGGCATCGCTAACAGCCATAATATCAGTTTTATTTACTTTCTTACCGGTTAGCTTTGTCAGGTCGTACTTGTCGGCTTCGTTAACAAAAAGCATATTGATGTCGCCAAATACTTTTTTCAGTTTTTCCGGTTCGTCCGATGCTCCAAATACGCGACCTTGTGAGTAGTCGATTCCATAAAAACTAAAGCTCTCAATATCGGCAATCGGGCTTTTCTTTTTTGCGGTTTTTTGTGCATTTGCTGAGATTACTGTTGCAGCAATCATCAGCATCGATAATACTATTTTTTTCATTTTCAATATGTTTTAAAAATGTTTGATTTAAAAACTATTAAAACTCTGCATTTTTTGGTGTGCGAGGGAATGGAATAACATCGCGGATGTTGGCCATACCGGTAACAAATAGTAGCAAGCGTTCAAATCCTAAGCCAAAACCTGCGTGTGGGCACGAGCCGAATTTACGAGTATCGAGATACCACTCGTAGCCGTCAAGTTTCATATCAAGTTCGTTCATGCGGGCGGTTAGTTTGCCATAATCTTCCTCGCGAACGCTACCACCAATTATTTCGCCAATTTGTGGGAACAAGACATCGGTGCCTTGAACGGTTTTTTGGTCGTCGTTTTGTTTCATATAAAAGGCTTTTATCTCTTTCGGATAATTTATCATAATAACCGGTTTTTTGAAATGTTCTTCAACCAAGTAGCGCTCGTGTTCGCTGGCAAGGTCGCAACCCCAATAAACCGGGAACTCAAATTTGTGACCTTTGGCAATGGCATCTTCAAGAATCTTAATTCCCTCTGTATAAGGCAGATGTATAAATTCGGTATTGACAACTGAATTTAGTCGTTCAAGCAATCCTTTGTCAATCATTTTGTTGAGGAAGGCAAGATCGTCTTGGCAATTATCAAGTGCCCATTTAACACAATATTTTATAAATTCCTCTTCAAGTGCCATCAGGTCGTCAAGGTCGCAAAATGCGATTTCGGGTTCAATCATCCAAAATTCGGCCAAGTGGCGCGGAGTGTTTGAGTTTTCTGCGCGGAAAGTTGGTCCGAAAGTGTAGATAGCGCCAAGTGCGGTGGCTGCAAGTTCGCCTTCAAGCTGACCGGATACGGTCAGGCTTGTTTGCTTCCCAAAAAAGTCGTCGGTATAGATAATTTTACCCGACTCGTCTTTTTGTAAGTCGTATAAATTTTTGGTTGTAACCTGAAACATCTGTCCGGCACCCTCGCAGTCGCTTGCTGTTATTATTGGCGAATGGAAATAAACAAATCCTTTGTCGTGAAAGAATTTATGAATGGCGATGGCCATATTGTGCCTGATGCGAAAAACAGCGCCAAAAGTGTTGGTGCGCAAGCGCAAGTGGGCGTATTGGCGCATATATTCCATACTTTGTCCCTTTTTCTGCATAGGATAGTCAGCCGGGCAGGTGCCGTACACCT
>CALBPW010000211.1 GCA_937899145.1 uncultured Bacteroidota bacterium | reverse complement strand
AGAGCTATGGCGGCCAAGAATTTTTATACTCAATCCTCTTTTAACCAATTTTGATTGAAGAATATCATAGATATTTCTAAAGAATAAGTCTAAATAATTTAGATTACTCTTTTCTAAGATTGTTAGTAACAAATAAACTTTTAATTATAGTAACAATTTGTGTTGGTGAATATCCATTGTCTTTCAGAAAGTTAAAAACAATGTCCGAGACTTCTTTTTCGTTACCGCTTATTGACGGTGCGGCTATCATCTGTTTTAAAAGTTCGATAGCGCGTTGTGTGATTGCTTGCATAAATTTTTTGTTTGTGCAAATGTAGGAAAATAAGTCTGACCATAGACATAATGCAACAAACCACAATACAAAACCATTCTTTTGTCCTTTGCACCCCTGCTCTTTACTCTCCCCCCTACTCTTTACTCTTAATCATCTCTTTAAACGCCATTCCGAAAATCAGATAGCCCGTGTTTCCGGCAATGGTGCCTTCGTTTTGTCCCCAAAGGAATGGCCAATCATCAAAATTTTCGAAATGGTCGGGTTTGCGAAATAATATTCCGGGCGCCATATTGCCGGGAATGAACGAGAAATCGGCGCGGTTGTTGCCATAAAAAACCGACTTCGGACGTACTGCGCCTACCGCTGCCACAAGCGAATAATTGTGATACGGGTGACAGCCGAACAAAAAGGCTGCTGTCTTGTAGGCATATTTGCTGTCGATAATGTCAGGAAAATACTTGTGAGCGTAGCAAACAGCCGTGCCATGCGATACGATGAGGCCTCCGCCCGCCCAGTTGCCAAGTCCGATGGGGATTCCATACGGGTTGTCAGTATCAAGACTATCCAAATAGATTTTGTATTTTTCGATATATGGACGGAGTTTTTGTTTGTAATCGTCTGACATATAAGGTATTGCATCAAGAGCGGTTTGAATTGTGAAATTGATGTTGAAATCGAGCACTTTCCATATTTTCTGCTCAAATTTGTCGAGATACTGCTTATCGCCAGTTGCCGCGTAGAGTTGTATGTCGGCGGCAATATCGCCGAATCCGCGGAGCGATAGTTCGTCGTGTTCACCATTAAGGCGGCGTTGTGCCGCACGTTTTGCCATAAGCTCTTCCGATTCTTTGAAAAGACGTTTTGATTGTAGAAGAGCCCGTTTTGCAAGGTCGCCGTTGTATCCA
>CALBPW010000210.1 GCA_937899145.1 uncultured Bacteroidota bacterium | reverse complement strand
GCTCCGGTACCGATAACGATATTATTGGCATTAGCATCGGCAGATATTTCGGGCATATTGGCAACACCTGCAATAATGCGCACATTCTTTTCGGCTGTTGGCTTGCTGCCTATCCACCAGTTGTTGTCAGTGTCCCAAACTTCCGATTCTTCGCCTTTCCACAAGTAATCTTGCGATACTGTTTCGTCAATGTCGTAATCGGTGTAGCAGTTGTGGGTAGTCTCGGTAAAGCGGAGTGTTCCCTTCAGTTTTGTGGCATTATCGGCAACCGAAATGCTGACAGGGAATGCCGCTGTCGGGTTGGCAATGTTAGTTGCGGCTATATTGCTGCTTCCGCTTATGTTTGTAAACGAGTAGTTCAATCCGGCAAATGATGTGGTTTGTGTGCAGTTTACATCAGCCGGCTTGCCAATGTACAAGTCGGCAAATTCGCCAATAGTAACTTCCGGATTGTCAAGTACACTTATATTATGTGTGGCTGATGTAGCTGAGCAGCCGTCGTTTTTGGCTTTCACCTGAATGTTGGTAGCGGCGGTTATTGCGCTCATATCTATCGACAGGTCGCTGTCGTTACCCGATTGCCAACTGCTGTAAACCACATCTTCGTTGTCGGCGTTGTAAACCATATACTGAAGCGAGCTGTTGGTTGACTGTATGATTACCGTACCACGAGTATTGTAGCATACTCCACTTGGGGCATCGATTGTACCAATAGAGGCTGCAGGATAGAAATACATTGTTTGGCTGTCATCGCCATAATTTCCGGTTGACGGATTGGTTTCTCGTACTGATATTGAGCCTGTTCCGCTACTACCCCAAGTAACTGTAATTGAGTTTGTGCCTGCTCCTGAGATGACACTTCCGCCTGTAACATTCCACAGATATGTGTGTCCGCTAACATAGGTTGTTGTGTAGGTGTGGGTTTCTCCATAGCACGATGCGAAAACTCCATTGTCGGCTATAATGTTAGGTTGTGGATTGACATGTACAGTTATTGTTTTGTAACTGCTTGCGGTGCAAGTTTCGCTGCCGTCGGTTGTTCTATAGGTTTTGGTAACAGTAAGCCGATACGTGCCGGCGGTTGTTGCCGTAGATGAATTTGTACTATAGAATGATATGTCGGGTGTAGCTGTATCTTTCTTTTTGCCAGCGGTATTAGAGAAATTAACTTTACCCGCACCTGTTCCTGACCAAGTCCATAAGAATGTTTTATCCCAAGTTGCATTTGTACCGGTTGAGTAGCTGCGGGTGTCGAATTGTCCGACATTTTCGTCGCCGGCTATTACCGGAACGGCATTGTACCATACGGTTACTTCGGCTGTATGGCTTGTAACAATGCCGCTGCCGCTGGGATCGGTTACGCTTACAAGACTGATTACGTATGGTTCAGGATTGCCACTGCCGTCGTCTTTATATCCGCCAAGGTTTGTAGCCGATAGTTCGAGTTCGTACGATTCGCTTGTTATGCCGCTTATGGTTTTTACCGCACCATCATCAATTCGGTATTGCAGTGTCCAGTTTGGAGTTCCGGTAAGTTTAACCGGAATTTTCACGGTGTTGCTGCCATCGCATACATAAGCGAGATATTTGTCATCGTCGCCGGTATCTATCTTAGCTGTAGTGCCAAGGTATCCGAATGTATAGTGCTTGCCGTTTACGGCTTGAGCCTCGGTTGAGGTTATTGTGCCACTTGTTACACTGCCTATTGCACCACCATTTTTGACGATGTCCCATTTGCTGTCGGTTGGGTAGCCCACAAGTGTCAGTTTTTTGAGTTTGGCTGTGGTATTAACTTGCGGAAACGATTCGCTATCGTAGCGCAACTGCATATTGGCAGTGGCTGCGGCTGTAGGTGGATAAATGGTCCAGTACTCGTTGTCGCTCACGTTGGTGATAGGTGCTATAATGTGCTCGTCATCGGTGCTATAGCCGTCGTCATCGGGGTCGGCATTATGATATTCAACGCGCCATATTCCTGCTGCGCTTACATCTTTTATATAGGTTCGGGCATAACGTAGGGCATTGCCTATCTCATAGTTGAAGTTGCCGTTTGCATTCAGGTTTTTGCCAAGCGGACCGTCAACAAATGAGTTTGCGCTTCCGCCCGAAATGTTAGTTGTAGGCTCGGCAAGGTCGAGGCAGTGTGCAATGTTGGTGTAAACATAGCCACGGGTAAGTGTCAGAGTGGTTCGCACTTTTAGTCCGTAGCCCACTTGGTCTTCAGCGTCCATATCGCAATTGCCGATTATGATGCTGTCGCTTGAGGTTCCCACATTGTTAATCAGGAGTTGCTCAAATGTTGTCAGATTATTGTAGATGTTGACGCGCTGTGTTGAGTCGCCATTTAACTCCACAATCGAAGTTCCGGGCACAAAACCTGAAGTGCTTGTGTTGTAGTCAATCCAATCGCCTCTTAAGATTATTTTGGTGTTGTTTGCCGTATTGTCAAGCCGCGTTCCGTTGGCGATAGACAAATATCCGTTTATAACCTCGGCTGTTTGCGATGGCAGTTTTTTGACACCCGTTCCTGATAATATCACATTTGGCAACGGACGTGAAGCGTTGCCGGGACTTGCCGGTAGAGTGCCATATTCCGAGCCGCCAAATTCAACCATACTTGTTGAGTAGTTGAGAAATTTTTCCCAGTTACCGGCAGGATACATAAAGTCATGTTTAGAGGTGGCTTCCAATATAAGTTTTCCGGTACCATAAACGCGTCCAAAGTCGTTACCTTCAGTTTGTCCAAGGTTAAGCGTACTGGTAACATCATCAAAGTAGAGGCAATATGGTTTTGTCTCGTTTTGGTCAACAGTTATGGTGTGTCCGGCTCTAATATGAACCGGGTTTTCTGTTACAGTACCTGTGTAATCTTCATAATCACCGCTTTCGTTCTTGACTTGCCATGTTGTGTTATATCGCCATATACCATCTGTTTTTGAGTACAATACAGGCAGTGCGGTGTATATTGTGCCATGTGCCATACCTGCGGTGTATTCACCTTCAATATGCCCGAACGGATTAAAAGTGATGGTGTTGTTTGTGGCGTCAACCGATGCGTCGCCGGTTAAATTGAGCCATTTATAATCGCCCAAAGTGCGCAGATACTGAGGTAACATTTCTGCCTCAGCAGGCGTATCGCCATCGTACTCCGATGTGGTGAAATGAGTTTCATCGTCAGGATAGGTATAGGTTTGTGTTACACTGAAATACGGATTCACTTCCGACTCTTCATCATCCTCCTCGTTAAAGCCTTCGGTGGTTACGCTCCAGAAATAGTTCAGATGACACTCCGGCGTTATTGACAGGTTCTTGTTCAGATAGTTCACCGTTTTTACGGTTATTGATGTCTCGGCCGATGATGTGTTTTTAGTGAACACATACTGTGCCGGTGTGTAATAGCCGTCAATACCTATTGGGAAGGTGAATGATGAACTTCCGGCTGGAATTATCTTTTTAATACCCTTATCCTCTTGCGCGCCATTGAGCAGAATCATACTATTGTTGCTAAAGCTACCATTGACGGTGGCATTTTCGCCAAGTGTCAGCAGATAGATGTCGGCATACAGTATATCATTGAGCGTCAGTTTGTTATTTATTTTAGTATCGGTATAAAGGAATACCTTTTTGGGGTTGTTTATTGTAACAGAACCCAATTCGCCGGTTCCAATACCAATAACATACTGTTCGTCGGCGGTGCCACAAAAATCGATGCCGCCGGTTGCCGTGTTGCTTTCAAAAGTGCCATAGTTTTCAAGGTTGCCTTTCAGATAGATGGTGCTGCCATTATCGGTTACCTTACCAGCTCCAAGCAGCAAGTTCTTGTTAACCATAATGTTAGAAGTATCGCCAAGCAATTTTAGCTTACCGTTGACTATGACATTTGCAAAGTTTGTCAGGTTGCCGTTAGCACCGCCAAACTCCATATTCGAACTTGTGAAATAAGTTGTTTGGTTGATGCTGCCCGATAGCAGTCCGCCCTCGGCAATGCCTTCCCCGTCTGACGAGTTGTAGTTGTATAGGCCGTGCTTGACGGTTAAGTCGAATCCACGCGAGTTGAAACAAGCATTATCCTCAATCACAATATCGTAGGCTGTTATCGGGTTCGAATAAACATCAAGTTGGCTGCCATCTTTAATGGTTATTTTGTGCAGATGTGCAGACGATAATATTTTTTGTTCCGAACTGCCATCGATGACAATCTCACCGCCAGTGCAACTTGTTGTTGTCGGCAGGATGAGAATATCGCCGAAGGTCTCGCTACCGCCACCAACCATGGTTATGAGTTTTCCGCCAGAGGTAGTAAACTCGCTACCGTCGTTTAGTATCTCAAAAACAGAGTTGCCATCGGGAGCAGTGGTTGTATTGCGTTGCTTGCCGTATATTGTAACCTCGCCACCGCTTTGCCGATAGGTGAGTGTGCCATAGCGTGTACCTGTGGTGCGGCGCACAATACCGTTCACATTCATTTGTCCGCCGCTTACAGTAATGGTTGGTGTAGAGGTGGCGGAGTAGATGATGCTGTTTGACTGATCGTTATCGGGATTGCCTATATTCAACGTACCACCTTGAACATCAATTGCTCCATTAAGATATAGGTTTTGCTCACTGGCAGAGTTGCACACATTAACAATACCATTTTTCACCGACAAGGCTGTTGGTGTTGCTATGGTCAGATTGCAATCACGATTAAGCTCAATTTCATCGGTTTCGTTCGGGAAATCGATTTGGAATGTTCCGTGTAATAGCGAAAGGAACGGTTCGTTATCATCGTGTGCTGATGATACGTTTGGATTCTCTAATATCAGCATTGGTGAGGCATCAGTTCCTTTGTCGCAGGTTAGGGTGTAAAAACGAATTGAGCCAGAACCAGTAATGTAAGAGGTATTGGTGCCAAAGAAGGTGGTGGCGATTTTATAATTATAGTTGCCACTTTTGTAATAAGCATCAAACGTTCCATCTACATTCAGTGAGCCTGCTATTTTAAATGTATGTATTATATTTCCTGTACTTGCACCTTCTGTATATATTTTAGCTTCGGTAGCAATATTAACATCACCATATATAACATAATTTTGAGGAATAATCAAACTATTATCTCTAATATATAAACTACCTGAAGTTACATTCATATCGCCATAAATTGTTATTGTATGTGATGCTGATGTGTACATTGAATGCACATATCCTCTTACTTCAAAATCTTTATGTATCGTAAGATCTATATTTATTGGAATACGTATTCTATAATTAAATGCAGTTCCTCCAACAATCAGATTGCAATAGTTTGTAAGTGTCAGTCCGCTTTCAGATGTAGATGGGATATAGTAATCTTTATGATTGCCATAGTAATGTACGGTACCGCCATTTTCGCCAAGGAATTTTGTGAAGTCGCCAGATGGGAAACTTGCTGTTGCGGCTGTTGAACTTATCTTCAATGTACCAGCTCCTTCTTCGGCTGTTTCGTCAACCTCAACAAGCGAGAAGGTGTGTCCTGTGTAGGTGCTTAAATCGAGTGTTGAGCCGGGTTCAATGCGGAGGTTGGCACATGACTCACCATTTTGTGTCATTGTGATGGTGTGGTTATGAAGTTCAGAGCCAATATACACGGCAGTTGTGCTTACGGGGTAGGGTAGCCCGCTATAGTTTGTTATGACATCGCCGCCTTCAACTAACTCGCCTGTTTCGTGGTCGTACTCTTTGTAATAATCGTTGGCTTCAACGTATTTGTAATACTTGCTGCCATCGTAGTAGTTTGGCGCTCCATTAACAGAGTCAATCGACCAGCTGCGCGGGTCGGCCCATTCGCCAGTGTTGCCATTGCTTGTTACATAACTCGATGAGTATAATTTTAAGATGTCGGCAAACGATGTTCCGGGGTCGCCGCAAGTGTAGTGCCCGTTGGCTGAGGCTGCTGAGTTGTACTCAAAGTAGTTGCTGGCTGCGTGCATACTGCCTGTGGTAAGTTGTGTCCAAGTGGCATTGTTATATTGTGCCGGCACATAATTACTGATTGTGCCATTTGCAAAATTGTCGTTGTAGTAGTAGGCTTGACCAATATCGCCGGCCTCAACGCCATCAAAATCGCTTTCTGCGGTTATCCAATAACAAGCAAGTGCTGCCGTAGCGTCGCCTATAAGTGGGTGTGCGCCATCAACAGGACGCGATGTTACTGTGCCGTATGTGGTTGCTGATGTGTAATTTATGGTTGCTGGCAAGTAATAGTAAATGCCGCTATGCGGAATGCCGAATGGGAATGTAAAACTATTATTTGTCGGGCTATAAGTTTTTGATACTCCATTTGCCGATGCCACACCATTTGTGAGTATCATCTTGGTATTGCTAAAGTTGGTTGATGTGGCTGCATCGGTATAAATGGCAGCCTCTTCGCCTAAGGAAAGCAGGTTGCCTGCAATGTTGAATAGCGATGTGCTGATAAGTCGCAAATCGCCTGTAACGCCAAGGTTGGCTGTTAGTGCCAAATTGCCCGACGATAGGTTGACATTTACATTGTTCAAGCTGCCGCTGCCCGAGCCGCTGATGGTTGGACTTGCGCCTGTAAACACAACCGTGCCAGCGCCCGATGCTGGTTTGTAATGCGTTCCGCTGATTACCGCATTGCCTTTTAATGTGTAGGTGTTGGCTGCACCATCGCGCATTATTGCGCCTTCGTCTAATGTAAAGGTGCTGTTTACGGTGATGTCGTTGTTAACTTGAACATCGGAGTTTTCGTCTATTGTGAGTGTATAGTAGCCGTTTGTGTTGTTGTTAGTGCCACAATTTATCGTTCCTTCTGATGTGAATTGCTGTATGCTTGCGCCGCCGCCATTCAGCATTACATCGCCTATGCCTAATTTTACTGTCGAACCCGATTCGATAATTAGGTCGCCACCCACTTCTATGCTTTTGCTATTGGTAAGGAATGATACATTCTTGCTAATAGTTAAATCGTTGGTTACGTATAGTTTATCGGCAGTTACAGTTACATTGTTGCCATTAATTCTGCCACTGAAATCGCTATATGAGTGTGTGTAGGCGGCTGTGGTGTAATCGTCGTTTTTTAAAGTAAGATTGTATAGCGGAATGCTACATACCATATTGTAGGTTGTGCTATTGTTGTTATGAGCGTTTTGAGTGTTTATGATGATTTCGCCACCAGTAATTTTACTGTTTTCAGCATTACAGTTTACAACAAATGCGCCACCGCTATTTCCCGTGCTGCTGTGAATGGTAAGTGTGCCATCTGTCATTATAAATGTGTAAGAATCGAATGGCATATAGAATGTTGGGAAACCGCTGCTTGTAAGCATATAGCCTTGTCCGTCGAAAGTGGCTTCACCACCATTCATGATGAATGTTGTTTTACCGCCATCAACTCTGTTTGACGGACGGAATTGTGCGGCGCGTAGCAAACCTCCATTTATAACAATTTCTGATGTGTTACGAAAGATGACACCACCGCCTGTCTTGCAATCGAATGTTCCTGCATCAATTTGCAGCTTACCGGCAGGCATAAGACCTTTGTCGTAGCTATAACCGCTAAAGCAAACATCAACTTTTACATTTTCGCCATTCAAATACAGACATCCGTTAAGTGGTATTATAAATTTATCATTCCCTGATTCTGATAACGATTTAAAATACACATAACCAGTTAGTTCCAATGTGCCGTTTTTTAGCCACAATGGTTTTAAAACTTGTGGAGGATTGTCTTGGTCATTGTAGCCGTTTCCTGCTTGGTCTGCTCTGCCAAGCAATCCAAAATGTTCATAGGCATCGGAGTAAAGTGTAACTACGTATGTTTGGTCAGAGCCTTTATCCACAATTAGTTGGCTTAGGTTTGTGGTGTTGTAGCAGCGGAAATAGGCATCGCTGCTATTAACAAACCGAATAACACCACGGCCGTTTGTTCCTTCGTCGCTTGTGGCTTGCGGTTGTGTGTAGCCAGCGTATGTGCGATAGGTCATGCTCACTGTTCCGTAGTTTGTAAAGTTGCCGCCTGCTACAATGCTATCGGCTGAAGTTTTATTTCCTGCTTTATATACATAGATGCCACCATTGGCTGCAATGTATATATCGCCATTTACGTATATTTTTTGGTTTGTAGCTGTAAATTCAAGTGAACCTTTTGTAAGTGTCAGCTTGCCATTTATTTTAAGGTCTTGGCTTAGTGTGCGATGTACATTGCTATCGTAGTTGAGTATCAGGTTGTTGTAAGTGTATTGTGTAGGGATTGCGTTAGCAGTATGTGCACCATAAAATTCGGTTGTGCCGCCGTCGGCCGATACAAAAAGGCTGTAATTGCCTGTTGTTGGAAAATCGCCCTCAATGCGTAGCGTACCTTGTCCGTAAAGGTTTTCAAACTCGTGGCTTGCAGCCAAGTCTTCCATATCAAGTGTGCCGCCACTGCAAATTTTCACAGTGTTGGCGTACATTACCGAGCCGTTGGCATTTACGGTTTTTCCGTTTAGTATCACTACGTCGTTGGCTGCGGTTGGCACATCGGCATCAATTACTGTTTTGCCAGTTGGGTCGGTTGTCCAAGTGTTGACATCGTCCCATGCGCCGCTTTGGTGTGAGTATAGAGTTACAGGTTCGGGGCCTTTGGCTTCCCAAACGCCTGCAATGTCGGAAACTTTTGTTATGGTTATTACATTGTTGGTAATGCCGGTATTGCTTTCGTCTATCTCTGTATCATTGTGATAAACAGTCCATTGGTCGGCATAACTGAATGCGTCATCGGCATCAGCATAGTTAAATTTGAGTGTTGCGTTTGAAACTGTAAGTCCGCTTGTGGTTATTGTCCAATAGCGTTCAAGGTCGGTAGCGCGGCTCGATAGTGCAGTGTCCATAACTTGTACCGCAACATACGAACCTGTTGGACTCGACACACCGCTTGCAAAGGTTACGGGCGAGTACTCGTAGCCGGCGGTTGAGTTGTATGTGCCCACGGGCATTGTTATTGCGTTGGTTATGGTGGCAACTGTCGGATTGAAGAATTTGAGTGCGCCGCCGCCACCTGCTACAAACATGTGGCTTGTGCTAAACGCTGTATTTCCGATAGGTTGATTGCAAAGAGCTAATGTGTTGTCATTCAGAATGATGCGACTGGCGTAAGTCCAAGTAAGTGTGCCGTTTATGGTTACATCACCGCAAAGCGATATGTTGTTGTTTGCATTTGTGTTGAGGGTTACGTTGTAGTGCTCGCCAGATAGCATGTAAGTACAAGTTGCGTCATAGGTTACCCTGTGTGTTTGGCTGAATGTCAGATTTCCTCCTACACAACTTGTTAGGTTTTTTATTGTAATATCGCTGTTGATGTGAATAGTGCCTTCCGAGTCATCAAACGTGGCATTGTTAAAGTTTGCTTGCGAACTGTTGATTGTCAATGTGTTACCCGATGTTACGGCAATATTGCCTGAAAGTGTAACGTTTTGATTTGTAAGAGTAGACCATTGCTGAGCGACAGTAGCCCATCCATAAATTCCTACACTTCCGGTAGAATTAACAATGTCGCAATTCAAAGCTTGAAGAATTTTACCAATCTTATAAAATGGGTTATTAGAATCAATGTCAATATCAGACTTGTACCAGTTACAAGTAACAGCGTTGCCACTACCGTCCTGAGTAAATGTAGCAGAGTCTGTCCCGCCATAAAATCCGTTCTGATCAAAGTACCATGTGGTGGTAGTTAAATCTTCGTGTGTTACATAAATACGCTTAAGAATCGTTGTTCCAAGTGCTGTTATGTCAACGTATCCAGCATTTACTTCGTCATTAGTAGCTCTATGCTGATTAGTTAGAACCGCATCGCTAACGTTTGAATGATCTAGATCATCGTTTATTATTGGCGTTTCGT
>CALBPW010000209.1 GCA_937899145.1 uncultured Bacteroidota bacterium | reverse complement strand
ACATTGAATGCACTGTGTTCGACATCAGGCGGCTTGGCTCGCACGACATGTTCATTGCAAACGTATTGGCGGTTAATGCCGACAGCCAATATCTGAATAAGGAAACAGGTGCTTTCAATTTGCAATCGGCTGAAATGCTGACATATATGCACGGACAGTATCATCTTGTCGGCGAACCCATCGGTAAATTCGGTTGGACAGTTCAAAAGAAAAACAAATGAAAATCAAATTTTCGCCAATAGAGTATATTCAGCTGTGGCGTGGCAAACATCTGACTGGCAATCAGTTTCTTCTGATACTTAGTTTCATTGTCGGGCTGCTTAGCGGATTGGCTGCTGTTGTGCTGAAAAATACAATTCATTTCACTTATCTGCTTGTGCTTAAGGCTATTAATTCGGGCTTGGGTAGCTATATTTATTTGGCGTTGCCAGCCATTGGCATTCTGCTGACAACGCTTTGGGTCAAGTATTTCGTAAAAGACAATATCTCGCACGGAATAACACGCGTGTTATTCTGCATATCACGCAAAAACGGCATTATCAAGCCGCATAATGCCTACACCGGAATTATTGGCAGCTCGCTAACAATTGGCTTCGGTGGCTCAGTGGGTGCGGAGGCACCAATAGTGCTTACGGGCGCAGCCATTGGCAGTAATTTAGGACGGCTTTTCCGCCTCAATTACAAGCAAATCATACTGATGATTGGTTGTGGCGCGGCCGGTGCTGTTGCTGGCATCTTCAAAGCGCCAATCGCAGGGCTTGTTTTTACACTCGAAGTGCTGATGCTCGATATGACAATGGCTTCGTTATCGCCTCTGCTAATATCAGCGGTTACGGCAACACTGATTTCATATCTGTTTTTAGGAAACGAAGCCACCCTTTGCACACTCAATCAAATTCCAACCTTCGAACTGCACAACATTCCGCTCTATCTGATACTTGGCGTAATTGCAGGCTTGCTTGGCTGGTACTTTACCGCCACAACAATGTCGCTCGAAAAATGGTTCGGCAAGATGCTTACCACCCGAAAAAAAATCATCATCGGCGGGTCAATCCTCGGCTTGCTCATTTGGCTTTTCCCGCCGCTTTTTGGCGAGGGTTACGATGCCTTGCGCGATATTCTCACCAACAATGGCGTCCATCTGCTCGACCATACCATACTCAGTGGTTATAATGATAACATCTGGGCTATTGTTGCATATCTGTTTTTAATGCTGATGCTCAAAGTGTTTGCGACATCGGCAACCAATGGTGCGGGTGGTATTGGCGGTGTTTTTGCGCCATCGCTTTTTATGGGCGGAATACTTGGCTACATGCTTGCCCTTCTGCTTAACAGCTTGAGTTTCATCAATGTGAGCGAAGTTAATTTTGCACTTGTCGGTATGGCTGCTTTTATGTCGGCACTAATGCACGCGCCGCTTACGGGAATATTCCTGATTGCTGAAATTACAGGAAGTTATAATCTGTTTGTTCCGCTAATAGTGGCATCGGTAAGCGCTTACG
>CALBPW010000208.1 GCA_937899145.1 uncultured Bacteroidota bacterium | reverse complement strand
GTTGACATACCTGACCAAACAACTAATCCTTGCCCGAATTTTGCTTGAAAATCGCCTATAATCAACGTTTTAACTTTCCAAAAATCGTTTATGGCGATAAATGCTGAGTAGTAGTCGAATCCTTTTTTCTGATGACCGCGGAAAAATTGCTCACCGGGGTCTTTTTCGGCTGTTATGCCTGCCATAATTTGCTTATTGAAATTGAACGAGTATCGGCTGAAAAGTCGCATCTGATTACCCGGATAATATTTTTCTGGTTTTGCGTTTCGCAGTGAATCAGATACATTGGAGAATCCGTCTTGTTCTTCGCCTACAAACGATGCGCGTGTTAGCAATTCGTTGCGTCCGTATTTCAAAGCCAGCTTTATGTTAAATTCGTTCTTTTCTTCCGATTGATTGATAGTTACAAATGGGAGTAGGCGTTGAGCGTCAACATAGTCGAATCCATCAACAATAAGCAATTCGTATATTGTTAACATTTGCCCATTGCGTTTTATGTAATTTAGAAGGCTGATTATCTGAAATTCGTTCAAAAAATGCAATTTTTCTAATTCTCCACCATTTGTATTATTCAGATTGATAGGATTTTGCAAGAAATATTCTAAATCTTCAGACAGTTGTTCGATGTCGGTTTCGTCTTCAATGGTTTCGGCAATGTCTTCAAGCAGAGTTTCGATTGTTTGCCGTTTTGCAGCATCGTCTTGTGCCATGATTTTTATGGCGGAAAACATTATCAATATAACAAAAGCAACCCTGCGCATTTTAAATAGAAAACTGTTTGTGAGTCAGTAAGTTTATGATATTCAACAGTATAAAGGTTAGTCCGCAGTTTAATGCCGAAATGACAACAGCTAAAGTAAAAATACCTGTTGTAAGGCTTGTTAGGTGTCCGATGCTGATTATAAATGAATTTCCGTTGATACCCGTTAGAATAAATATTATGTTAAGAATCAAGAGTATAATAATAATTGAAACCGCACCCGACCATAATCCTTTTAAATCAGGAGGGCTGAGTTCCATGTGCGCTGATACACAGATGCAGATGTATAGAAATACCCAAAATTGCCAATGCCGAAAATTTTCGGCATTGAACAGCGCTGATATTATGTTAATTGTTGATGCGCTTGTTTGTCTAAAAAAGATACCAACATTATCAATTGTTGTTAAAATAACCGCATTGCTATTTAATGCGGCAAGAATTTGTTGATTATTTGGCAATAAAAATCTGACTAACAAAAAGATAACTACCGAGCCGAAAATTATTGGACCCATGGCGATAAAAAAATTGCCAATCAACGCCCAAGGATTGTGCGGATTATAAGCGTGGTTAACATAACCAAGTGTTCCGTCTTCTGAATTTGGCTTGTAAAGCTGGATTTCGGTTACCTTGTGCATAAACGGAAAACACATCAAAGCGTGTCCAAGCTCGTGAATAGGAGTGCCAAGCCAACCCGTGAAATAAATGTCGGATTTTTCGCCTAACACGTTGACATACAGGCGTCGGGTGTAGCGGGATAATAAGTATAAAATGAGTCCGAAGATTATAAAATTTCCGAAAATGGATAAAATTTGCAAGCCGGTTGTGGTTAAGAGCTGCAACGTAAACGCCCAAAAATCGAACAGCATTTTCATAATCTGAAATTTAACGATAATTGTGTTGACATTGGTAAATATTGGTGCGTTGAAAACGAAAGGTCGAAGGTGAAATATTTAAATGTGTAGCCAGTGCCAAAAGTAAATTCATTTGGTTCTGATCTAAACCCTGTGCGCAGAAATAAATTGGCAATTATCTGATACTCAATGCCAATTTTATATCGCAAATCGGTTTGCACAGTTTTTTCTATTTCGGCGGCGGCTTGCACTGTTTTTGAGAAGAAGTAGTTTAATCCGAATCGTAACGATGTGTTTACGCGCTCATCTTCGTACTCAGCCATTTTTGCTTTTGTCGGGTTGTAGATGTGCGCGCCAATTCGCAGATTATTAATAGGTTGCGCAATTAATCCCACTTCAAACAAAAATACACCTTTGTCGCCATACTCATTTGTTTGATTGATATTTAGATAATCGAATTGCAGACCAGCTGAGACAGTGCCTCCAAATGTTCGTGCGTATGCCAAACCGAAACTGTTTTCGGAATAAAGCGAATAACCAAATCTATTGAAACTCAGCGCAAAATTGCCTGTCCGAGTGTGCAGAGCGGTAGCTATTGTTTTTGTGCTTGTTTCCGATAATTTGAATCGGTTTTGGTAGCATACGCCAACCTCAAAACGTTGAATATCAGCAAGTCCTGCTTGGTTGTTATTAACCGCCCACAAGCCGCTTTGCATTACCGACGCATTGCCCATTGCTGCAAAATTGCCATCTTGCGCATTAACGGTTAATGTGCTGATAATTAGTGAAAATGCGATTAAAAATCTGTTTTTGCTCACTATATGCAATATTTTTTGGTGCAAGATAAACAAATATAAATTCCAATTTTAACTATTCTGCAAATGTTTATTTTTGCGCCGATGAAAATTGCTGACTACAAATCGGAAATAGCCTTATCGATTGCCACAATTGCAATGCTTGCCGTTATTTTTTCTTTGAACGATAATGAAGAGCCAAAAAACATTGTAACACCTTCATTATCACCTAAAAAATCGATAACATACACGCCTCGGCAAATTGAGAAAATTAACGATTTGATGTTGTTTATGTCAGACAAGCCTAAATTTAATGGTGCAATGCTTATCGGGCAGAAAGACAGCATTTTATATACTTTTTCGCATGGTTTTGCCGATTACAAAACGCGCGATACCATTACCGATACCACAGCATTCCAGCTCGCATCGGTTTCAAAACAGTTTACAGCAGTCGCGGTTTTGCAACTTTATGAGCAAGGAAAGCTTCAACTTAACGATAAGGTTATCAGTTATTTGCCAAGTTTCCCGTATGCTGATATTACTATTCATCAGCTGCTTGTGCATCGTTCTGGCTTGCCAAATTATTGCTATTTGTGCGACCGTAAGAAAATGCTTGACGATGAGTTCTTTAGCAATCAACAAATTGTTTCGGAACTGATTGAAGCCAATGCAGGAAGATATTTCTATCCAAATCGCCGATTTCAATATAGCAACACAGGATATGCGGTGTTGGCGGCTGTGGTTGAGGCTGTTTCGGGCTTAAAGTTCGAATCGTATCTGCAACAAAATATTTTTCAGCCTTTAAAAATGAGCAACACTTTTGCTTATCGCGCAATGAAAAGTGTTGATTATCCACCACATGCAACAGGTTACGTAAATCGCACTGCCGCCACCGACAATTATTTAGACCATTTTCTTGGTGACAAAGGTATCTACTCTACAATTACCGACTTATTTACTTGGGACCAAGCACTTTACACCGATAAAATCATAAATCACGATACTTTGCAACTTGCCTTTCAACCGATGGGAATGCGCCCCACAGCACGCACTAATTATGGCTACGGCTGGCGTTTGGCAACCTATGCCGATAGCATTAAAATTCAGTATCATAGTGGTTGGTGGCATGGTTTTAAAACAATGCTTGTACGCGTTCCGCAAGATACTACAACCATTGTTGTTTTGCGCAACAATAGCAATCGGAGCGGGGGCGTAAGTTTTAATCAAATTTTGAGTATTCTCTATCCATCAGCATTGCCCGACAATATAAATTTTGAAGAAACTGATTCAGTTGCAATTGAAGCGGATACAAATCAAGTTAGCTTATACGACACATTGTCAGTTGAGTAGCATATTTTTTGTTTAACCTTCCTTAGATTTTCCTTATCTTTGTTCCACCGCTTCGGGCATTTGCCCGAACATCCCGAGCATAACATATTATTAATCAGCATTGACTGTTATTCGCGTTCGAAAAGAAAAAGCCTGAGAGCAAAAAAATGTTAACAAAAATTTGCTAATGAATGTCAATTTAATACTTTTGTGCCGCTTTACGTAAGTAAAGAGGTTCAGCACAGAACACTTGGAGAGGTGGGTGAGTGGCTGAAACCAGCAGTTTGCTAAACTGCCGTACGCGATTAGTGTACCACGAGTTCGAATCTCGTCCTCTCCGCAAAACCTAAATTTGCAATTGTAAATTTAGGTTTTGTTTTTCTATCTATTCCATTTTCATTAATCAATGCAAAATTCTTCTATCTTTACCGCATAAAACATTTTGTATGGCGCTATCTATCACAAAACAGCAACAGTGGAAGATTATTCTTTGCTCCATTGTCTGCTTTCCGGTTGTTTTATTTGTAGTTTTATTTTACAACATTTGGAATGGCAATTTAGGGTTTATGCCCTCGTTTGAGGAACTTGAAAACCCTAAAAGTAACTTGGCATCAGAGGTTTATTCGGAAGATGGTGTGATGCTCGGAACATTTTTTAAAGAGAACCGCTCTTCTGGCACTTACGATGAATTATCGCCTTATCTTATTGATGCACTGATATCTACCGAAGACAAACGCTACTACAAACATTCAGGGGTCGATTTCCCGGGATTGGTGCGCGTCTTTTTCAAAACCATATTGTCGGGCAACAAAAGTTCGGGCGGCGGCAGTACCATATCGCAGCAATTGGCAAAAATGCTATTCCCACGCGAAAATTTCAGCAACGCGCTACAAGTTGTAAACCGAAAATTCCGCGAGTGGATTATCGCCATTAAACTTGAACGCAGCTACACCAAAGAAGAGATTATCGCTATGTATTTCAATCAGTTCGACTTTCTGAATCTGGCAGTTGGCGTAAAATCGGCTTCAAAAATCTACTTCAACACAACACCGCAAAACTTGCGTATTGAGCAAGCGGCAATGCTTGTCGGAATGGCAAAAAATCCATCGCTTTACAACCCTGTGCGCAGACCCGAAAACGCCACCAACAGGCGCAATGTGGTTTTATATCAGATGTATGTTAACGACAAATTAACTCGCGCTGAATACGACTCACTAAAAGCGCTACCATTGGGGCTCGATTTCCATAAAGTTGACCACAAAATAGGCACTGCGACTTATTTCCGCGAGTTTTTGCGTATTCAGCTCAACGCATCAAAACCTGAAAAGAAAAATTACTCATCGAAAGCTCAATATGTTGAAGATTCAATCGAATGGGCTACAAATCCGCTCTATGGCTGGTGTAATAGGAATTTAAAACCCGATGGCACACCATATAATATATATAAAGATGGCTTGAAGATTTACACAACAGTCAATTCAAAAATGCAAAACTATGCCGAACAAACTGTATGTGAGCATCTTAAAAACACACTGCAACGGCAGTTCGACTATGAGAAAAAGGGACAACCCAACGCACCATTTTCAAGCGATTTGACCGACGAGGAAGTTAAGCATATTATGACGCTCTCGATGAAGCGTAGCGAGCGTTACAGAGTATTGCGCCGTGTTAAAGGTTGGAATGAGGAAGACATTGTAAAAAACTTTAACACTCCAACCGAGATGACCATTTTTAGTTGGCGAGGTGAGATTGATACTGTGATGACACCAATGGATTCAATCCGCTACTATAAACATTTTTTACAAGCAGGTTTTATGTCGATGGATCCGCACACAGGCTACGTAAAAGCCTATGTTGGCGGTCCCGATTACCGATATTTCCAGTACGACCATGTTACAAAAGCTAAACGGCAAGTTGGCTCAACATTCAAGCCGTTTCTTTACACGCTTGCTATGATGGACGGCTTTACGCCATGCGACCGCGTGCTCAACGTGCCTGTTACCATCACCGACCCGACAACTGGCGTTACGTGGACACCCAAGACAGGCAGTAGCGACCGTCTGCTTGGACGCGAAGTGTCGCTGCAATACGGCTTGGCACAATCGCTCAACAACGTATCGGCATGGCTGATGAATCGTTTTAAACCAAAAGCCGTAATACAAATAGCACATAATATGGGAATCAGAAGCGACATCCCACAAGTGCCGTCAATTTGCCTTGGCGTGGCCGATTTGACACTGTGCGAGATGGTGAGCGCCTACTGCTGCTATGCCAACAAAGGCGTTTATACGCAACCCATTTTTGTAACCCGAATTGAAGATAAAAACGGCAATGTGCTTGCTAATTTTCAACCAGTTAAGCACGAAGCCATCAGCGAACGCACCGCATATCTGATGCTAACATTGATGAGAGGCGTGGTGCGCAAAGGTACAGGTTCTCGCATTTGGCGCGACGATTATCCTTGGAAGATTATGGCGCAAGTGGCAGCCAAAACAGGAACCACCAATAGTCAAGCCGATGGCTGGTTTATGGGCATTACGCCAACACTTGTCAGTGGCGCATGGGCAGGTGGCGAGGAGCGAAGCATACACTTTAACTCACTTGTGCTCGGGCAGGGCGCAAATATGGCATTACCAATCTGGGCAAGTTTTATGAGGAAAGTGTATGACGATAAATCGCTTGGCTACTCTGAATCGTTGCAGTTTGAAAAACCAGCCGATTGGAACGAAACTTTTGACTGCCCCGATTACGACGAAAAGCAAACGGAAAGCCACCAAAGTGATAATCAGGAAGATGAATTCTATTTTTAATACTATAAATTGCAATTGTCGGCAAAATCGTACCATTTAAAAAATTGAAAAATGGGGAAAAAAGGCTTTTTCATTATTGCCATAGTTTTAGTAATAATCGCACTTGCAGCATCGTATTGGTACTTTAAGCAGCAACAAAACAATGTTGTGTCGGCGTTTGATGCCGTGCCAGTTAGCACCGCTGCTATTGTTGAGATAAAAGATGTGCGTTCGGTGTTTAAAAAGATGCAAAATAGTAATGTTTTTGCCGACATTAAAACGATGACGTTTTCTGCCGATTTTGCAGCCAATTTGTTGAAAATCGATACCCTTTTGACAGAAAACACTAATCTTTTCGAACCATTTAAAGACAGGTCGGTTTTGGTGTCGTACCATAACACCACACGCTTTAATTACGAACCATTGTTTATAGTTGCTTTTAATTCAAATGCGCAAGGGCGTCGCGCTCTCGATCAAATATTACAATATTTAGAGACCATTGGTAGCATCACAACAGGCAAATATGATCAGGCGAAAATTCACAATTTTGTAAGTGCGAAATCTTCTAAAACAACTTATTATATAACATTTTACCAAGGATATTTACTTGCTGCGACAAACGAACTTTTACTTCAAGAGGCGATTAGGCAGACAACCAACACCTTTGGTATCAATCAAAATCCGTCGTTTTTGAAAGTGAAACAATGGGCGGGAAAAAATGTTGACGCAAACATTTATCTCCAATTTAAATTCTTTAACCCATTCATTCAAAGCCAGTTTGTAAACAATTTGTTTAGCGATATGGCTATTCAAACTTTTTCCGATTGGGGCGGTTTCGATTTGAGCATAAAGGGAAATAATTGGCTTATAAATGGTTTTACTTTGCAGACATCAGTAAAGAATCAATGGGCGCAACTGTTTGAAGGACAGGAATCTGTATCATCAGGTTTGACAAAAAATGTGCCGCTTGGTGTAAATGCTTTCTCGTGGTTTGGTATCAGCAATTTTAATAAATACCAACGCTCGCTTGAGGCATATATGGAAAGTGTGGGTCAACTTAATCGTCTTCAAACCAATCAAAATGCTGTAAAACAGACTTTTGGGAATTCTATTTTACACTTTATTGCCGATAATTTCAACCACGGTTTAATGCAGATTGCAATGCCAGACGGCTCGTCGGTTTTTGTGATGGAAGCGAAAGGAAACTATGAGGCAAGGCAGATGCTCAATTATTTTGTGCATGACAAAACGGCAAGTCCGTCGGTAAAGGAATTTAAGATAGACAGCGATACCCGATTCAATATTTATGAAATGCCTTTGGATCAAGTGCCAGCGCGCATTTTCGGACCATGGTTCGGCCATAGTAAAGCCCAATTTGTTTGTGCACTTGATAATATGCTTATCTTCGGTGATACCTACAATGTTGTATCACGTTTTGTTTACGATAATGTGCTTCATAAAAAACTTCATTACGATCCTGATTTTGACCAGTTTAGCAACTATATCACTAACAAAACGAATTTCTATACATACATTTCGTTTACAGGTTCTGAAAATTTGTTGAGTAGAATTTTGTCAGCTGATAACATTGTTAATTATACTAAAAATCAGCCTGTTATATATAATTTATATGGCGTGACGTGGCAATTTTCAGTTGAAGATGGATTTTTATATCACAACACATTCATTCGGCATCAACCTACACGCTCCAATTCAGCTTCAACCTTGTGGGAAACACATTTAGACACGCTTGTGGCCTTTAAACCGGTTTTTGTTGACAATCACAATACTGGCGAAAAAGAAATTTTTGTGCAAGACCTTCGGAATAACATCTACTTGATAAATACAGCCGGGCGAATCATGTGGAAAAAACATATTGATGAACCAATAATCGGCACTGTGCAACAGATTGATTATTACCGAAACGGCAAACTGCAAATGTTTTTCAACACGGCTAATAAAATGTACCTTATTGACCGCAATGGCAACCATGTCGACCGTTACCCGATAGCGTTGCCAAGCCCTACAAACTTGCCTGTATCAGTGTTCGATTACTCAAAAAATCGGAATTACAGGCTTTTTGTGGAGTGCGCTAATGCCGACATTCACGTTTACACAATTGATGGCAAAACGCTGCCCGATTTCTCGCTTCAGCGCGCTAATCAAACGCCAATAACCTCAGCGCAACATTTCATCAATGGCGACAAAGATTACATTTCGATAACCGACACATCGCGTATCTATTTGATTGATAGGCGGGGAAATATGCGTGTCGATTTTAGGGAGCGTATCCATCCGTCGATAAATAATGAATTGAAATATATGCGCCCGTCGGCCGATTCTGCAGCAGCTTTGGTGCGTACTTCAACCGATGGCACACTTTGCTTTTTACACTTTGACGGGACAGTTTCTAAACGTAAAACAGGTGATTTCTCACCTTCTCATTTCTTTGATATTGAAGATATTACAGGCGATTCGCAACCGGAACTTATTTACGTTGACAGCAATCGAGTATCAGTATTTAACTTTAATGGGAAAAAACTTTTTGAACGCAAATTCAATGAACCAATTACACAGCGCCCCGCTTTTTATAAATTGTCGTCAACAAAAATTGCCATCGGCATTACTGAAAGCGAATCGGCTAATATCTATCTGATTGATAGTAAGGGACAAACTTTGCAGGGATTTCCACTGCGCGGAAAAACTCGATTTAGCATTGGTGTAATGAAGTCCGGTCAGGCATATTACAATTTGATAGTTGGCGGTAACGACCAATATTTATTTAACTATAAAATCAGCAAATAGTGGCAATTTACCTATTTATTATATTGCTGACAGCAAGCACTTTGGACGTGGCTGGGATTGGCTGTGTTGCGGCTTTCCTTGAGCAAAAATTCATTTTTAAAAAAGTATTGTTCCGATTTGCCGTTTGTTCGGCAATTGTAGTTGCGCTAATGTGCTTAGGCGGATTATCAGGAAGTCTTGGTTCACAATTTCTTGAATCTTATTTAAATAGTTGGTTCGCAGCAAGTTTGTTGTTTGTGTTATCGTTAAAATCAGCTTACGATGCAGTAAAACTTGCACCATCAAAACGAACCATAAATCCAACTTTTTTTGGCGGTTTGCTGAGTTCTGCAACATTTGTGGCAATAAATGCGTTTATCTACATGTTAGCGTTAGGATTTTTGCAAATGCCGATTTTTCCAATCGTTTTGCTAACAATACCAATGTTTTTAGTCGCATTGTTGATAGTTGGGATAGTTGGCATTCGGCAACAAAAAATTCCTCGTATTCAGAGCGAATGGATTTTGTCGGCAATATCGCTACTATGTTCATTAATAATTATTTACAACAAATAGAATGATTTTAATCAGGTTTATTTTAATAACAACTTTACTCATTTATCTACTCATTTTTATAGGTAGATTTTTGCTAAATATGATGTTTCGTCGATTTCAAGATGGAAATAAACGAAATGAAAATAATGGACAGACATACACTAACGATGGACGCGTTTATTACCAAAATTCGCCACGGCGAAAGAAACATTTTAAACCTACCGATGGCGAATATGTTGATTATGAAGAAATTAAGTGAGATAAAAAAAGTTTGTCCAATATCTGAAAATATCTATATTTGCAAGCCTTTACGATAAGCCCGGATGGCGGAATCGGTAGACGCGCTGGTCTCAAACACCAGTAGGTTCACCCCTGTGCCGGTTCGACCCCGGCTCCGGGTACTAAAGCCTTTCTGACAAGCATGTTGGAAAGGCTTTGTTTTTTTACGTTCAGAACTCAATTTTCTCAAATTGTTTTATAAATTGTCAATTAAATATCAATAAATATCAACAGATAAAAACTTATGGAGTCAGAAGAAAAGCATTTTGTTCATTTACTGCGAGTTATATTGGTTTGCATGATTGTTTTTGTGCAGGCGTTTTTAGCATATAGTTCAGTTGGAAATTGGTTTAATCTAACTGCAATATCGTCTTCCGACTCAATGTTTATGTTTTCCAACATAATGGTTATTGTTGCCCACACATTCATTGTGGCAGCAATGTTTACATTGACAGGTAGTTTCACGTTTAATCTATATAGCGAAAAAGGCGCGCAATATTTTATGCGTCGAGTTGTAAAAAAGTACGGAACAGCTATGGCTGTTTACCTGATTTTAATTCACCCTTCAATTTTTATACTGGGACATATATTTAGAAATGAGCAAGTTACATTTAAATCAATTTTCAGCGACTATCTGCCTCAATTGTCGTCAGGTCCATTTTATTTTCTACTCGCAATATTAATTTTTAAACTCGGTTATGCAGTCAGCAAACGTTGGATTCGGCATGTCAATATAGTTAGCGAGATGCGTAAGCAAATGCCTCAATTGCGTTCGGCATTTTTTGTAGTAATTGTAGGGATTTTCACCTATTTTTTACGAATTGTTTATCCAATTTCAAATTACTCATCGTTATTGCAAATCGGATTTTTGCCACTTTACATAGGAATGTTTGTGTCTGGCCTTTTGGCGGCAAACAACGATTGGGTCGGAAAACTAAAAATCGATTTCTCAATACCATGGGTGATTTTTTCGTTGCTGTGTCTGCCTATATTAGTGTTATCAATATTTTATAGTGGCGAAATGACCGAATTTTCAGGAGGCTTTACCGCACAATCAGTTTTTGTATCGTTTTGGGAACCAATGATATGCATGGCTTTTGGCTTCTTTTTCGCAATTTTATTCTTCAAATATTTCAATAATAAAAGCAAGAAAATCAAATATTTATCCGATATTTCGATAGGAGTCTTTTTAGTTCATCCGTTACCTATTGTATTACTTGTCATTTTGCTTGAACCAATAGCTGCGCCGATAATGGTTAAGTGGCTTATTGTTAGTGTGTTAAGTACTTTAGTGTCATTTCTTTTAGCATCGTTGTTAAATAGGATACCAATGGTTAGGCAGATGATGGATTGTGATGTGCGAAAGTAATTGTGGGCCGCATTCGCGGTAGCCGAATTTCCATTTACAATGTCCAAATATTAACTCGATTCAGCCAAATATGAATTTGGCAGGTGAGATTGTTGTGTCAGGTGTACTTTTGGTCATTCAAAAAAATCAAATGCCCTTTCAGATACACTGTAGTTCTAAAAGAAAGAGAAAAAAGCCCCAATGATAGCCCTCAGCCCCCAACTGAAGGCTTTTTTTTGTATAAATATATGACATTTCGCCCATATCACTTGCACCCCAACCATACAGAACTTCATAGCCGGAATCGTAGTAATCTTTTATTGTTTGGACAAAAGCGGAGTTAACACCAGTACCATGTATCAATGCACCATCTAAAGCATGTAAATTTTTATATGAAATAGGTATCGCAGAAGATACGAGTTGGCAAAGCGGTCTTATAGGAATGTCTTCTTTGTATGCTTTTCTTTCAAGCATTCCATATAACTCGCCCATGGGTATAGTAAAAGTTTGATTGGTTTCGTCAATTGTAAAATATGGTGCATATCCTTTGTATTCATATAGTAACTGGACTCTATGTGATGACAACGATTCTGCTATTTTTGATCCAGTCAATGTTTCTAAGCAAGAAATATGTAAACATGGAATATAGACTATCTTGTCATTTTCATATATTCTGCATTCATTTAAATCGACAACACCTCTTTTAAATGATTTTTCTGATAAGTAAGTTTCTGACTTTTGACCGATAAGAATAGGGTCAGTAGTATTAAAATACCAATAATCATTATAATCCGTACTGTTTTTTATTTGAGTTTCACCATTTGCACTTGCTTGCAAGTAAAATCCAAGAGAATCATCAAAACCAAGCTCTAGTATAACTGTATCGCCAGTATTAAAATTCATGCGTTGCGTTTGTAGCCAAACACTTTGCTCTGTACCACTAGTGTTTTTTAGACGAACATATAATACAAAACTTTTATCGTAATCAACTTGTAATCTAAGACTTTCATTGCTATTAGCATTTGACATAATATATTGAGACGAGCCATTTGAATAATTGTCATTAACGACATACTCAATATGCATTTTAAAATTACACTTTTGTGATGGTAAAGAATAACCAGTATTTATGCAGCTTCCATCAGCTGAAAAATCAGCAATTCCATTTGTAATAACAGGATTTTCCACTGTAATATAATCATCTTTAATTGCTTTATCAATTATAGCCGTAGCAGTTTGTTTCATTGCTAAAAGCTGTGCGTATCCTGTCGGGTCAGATGAAGTCTGACCAGTCATATACATTTTTGAAGTGTTTAATTTATCTTCTCCGGCAACACTTAAATTTGACAAAGATTTATTTGCAATATCGTTTGGTAAGTAATCATAGGAAACAATTGAGTCTGCATTCAAAGGTGCAT
>CALBPW010000207.1 GCA_937899145.1 uncultured Bacteroidota bacterium | reverse complement strand
TCTCTTATCCGCGATTGCTCTTCGCGGCTGATTATCCGGTCAAGCTCCGCTTGTTCTTGTTCTGAGTGTCTATGTGCTCGCTTTCTCTCTTTTTCTATGCCTCTAATTTATTCTTTTATTCTTTTTGACACAGATTTTTGGATGGACTCAAGTGTCCCAATCTTTTTCAGTTCACCGATTCATCACCGATTCATCACCGATTCATCATCACGCATTCGCATCGGGTTCGTCTTGCATAATGGTTTCCTCGGCATCTTCTTCTTTTGCCTTCTGTAGCTCTTGCGTATGGCGCACGTACTGCCCGTTGTTGATGGAGTATGAGAAAACATCGGCTGAATTTTCGAGGAAATTTACTACATCGTCGCTTATTTTGATGGCTTTTTTGCTGGCTAAAAGATTGACTGTCAGGTTTTTTTCTTCGTCATAAATTTTAAAGTGCAGCGACACTTTGCCTTTTTCGGCGAACGCACTGTCGAATGTTTTGACAAGGTTTTTGTTAAGATTTTGCAGGTTGATAACGATGCATAGTTTCTTCACAAATTCTTCGCGAATGTTTGTTAACAATTTGATTGATGTCACTTTAGCTTCCAAAGGTTTGTTTCCGTCTTTATCGGGGAACATTCGTTCATCAACTTTAACTTTAACATACAAGAAGTGTCCTTTTTGCACAACGGCGCCAAACGTTTCGTAATCGCGGCCAAAGAGAGAAATTTTTCCAGCGCCTATATAGTCCTCTATTGTGAAACTTTTAAAAGGTTTTCCGTTTTTAGTAAGACCGTCGTACACATCGGTAACAAGCCCGCCCAAAGCCACTTCGCGTCCGCGCAATGGTTGTAAACCTTCTAAGTTTTTCGGCGAAATGTTGCAGAAGTGCTCCAATTCAAAACGCACATTGTCAAGTGGGTGTGCCGACAGATAGATACCGACAAGTTCTTTTTCCATGTTAAGCCGTTCAAGCACAGGCAGTTCCTCAACGTCGGGCACTTGCGGACGTGCAATGTGTACGGCATCGCTTAAACCTCCAAACAAAGTATTGGTGTTGTTGGCTTTATCGGCTTGGAAATTATTGCCATAACGCACAAGCATATCGACAAATTTAATATCGCCGGGCATTTCTTTTATAAACACTTCGCGTTTAATATCAAGAGCATCGAAAGCGCCAGCAATGGCCAAGCTTGTGATTGTCTTTGAGTTACAAGCCGACAATTTTATTCGCTCGACAAAATCGAAAATATCTTTGAATTTGCCGTTTGCCTCGCGTTCACGCACAATTTCCTCAACGGCGCCCGCGCCAACGCCTTTTATTCCGCCAAGACCGAACCGTATATCGCCTTTTTCACTTACGGTAAAGTTCAGTTCCGACTCATTAATGTCAGGACCTTTGACGTTGATTTTCATCGCCTTACACTCTTCCATAAATTTTTGGACTTTCTTTATGTCATCGCGGTTTTGGGTAAGGTTGGCAGCCATATATTCAGCCGGATAGTGTGCTTTCAGATAACCTGTTTGATAAGCGACCCAAGCATAGCAAGCGGCGTGCGACTTGTTGAAGGCATACGATGCGAATTTTTCCCAATCAGTCCAAATCTTTTCCAAGATTTTGGGGTCGTGGCCGTTATTTTTTCCGCCCTCTATAAATTTTGGTTTCAGCATAGCCAGCATTGCGGCAATTTTTTTACCCATCGCTTTACGTAGTGTATCGGCCTCACCACGGGTAAAACCTGCCAACAATCGGCTTAACAACATCACTTGCTCTTGATAGACGGTTACGCCATAGGTGTCTTTCAAGTATTTTTCCATCACCGGAATGTCGTAAGTGATTGGCTCTTTGCCAAGTTTGCGGCGGATAAATTGCGGAATATAATCCATCGGGCCCGGTCGATAGAGGGCGTTCATCGCAATAAGGTCGGTAATTTGCGTTGGCTGCAACTCGCGCAAGTATTTTTGCATACCGGGGCTTTCAAATTGGAACGTTCCGATGGTGCGTCCCTCACTATATAGCTTGTACGTGAGTTTATCGTCAATTGGAATATGGTCGATGTCGATATCTTTGCCGGTTGTTTTCTTAATGTTGCGCAGTGCCTCTTTGATTAGCGAGAGGGTGCTTAATCCGAGGAAGTCCATTTTTATCAATCCTACACTTTCAACAACGTGTCCGTCATATTGAGTTACAACGACATCTTGGTTTGTCTTTTTATCTTTGACGGTACAAACGGGGGCTATATCGGTAAGGTCTTGTGCTCCAATAATTACGCCGCAAGCGTGTATGCCAATTTGTCGGTTGGTGTCTTCAAGTTCTTGAGCATAAGTTAACACCGAAGGAATGACGGCCGCCACCTCGCCAAGTTGAATATCATCGGTATCGTGTCCGTTCAAAAGTTGCTTAAATTCAGGCAGATACTTGTAACAGTTTTTCAGATTGACCTTTGGCATTTTTTTTGGAACTTCGCCATCGACGGCTTTCACTTGATACTCTTCAAAACCTTTTTCTGGCACAAGTTCCTTCATTTTGTTCGATATTTTAAGAGGAATGCTCTGCACGCGACACACGTCGGCAATTGACGACCTTGCCGCCATTGTGCCGTATGTGATGATGTGAGCCACTTTTTCGGCTCCATATTTATTAGTAACCCAATCTAAAACTTTTCCGCGGCCTTCATCGTCAAAATCGACATCAATATCGGGAAGCGAGATGCGGTCGGGGTTAAGGAATCGTTCGAACAGGAGGTCGTACTTGAGTGGGTCGAGACGTGTGATGCCGAGGCAGTAGGCAACGACAGAGCCGGCGGCTGACCCTCGTCCTGGTCCTACCCAT
>CALBPW010000206.1 GCA_937899145.1 uncultured Bacteroidota bacterium | reverse complement strand
GCACCAAGTCCAACGGGAGCACTTCACATTGGTGGTGTCCGTACTGCATTGTATAACTATTTATTCGCCCGTAAGAATGGCGGCGATTTTATTCTTCGTGTTGAAGATACTGATTCACAGCGCTTTGTGCCCGGTGCCGAAGGCTATATAATTGAGGCACTTAAATGGTGTGGAATTAAAACCGACGAAGGTGTTGAGCAAGGCGGGCCACATGCTCCATATCGTCAAAGTGAGCGCAAGGCTATTTATCTTAAATATGCTCAGCAACTTGTTGAGTCGGGCGATGCCTATTATGCTTTCGATTCTGCCGACTCGCTTGATGCTCTGCGTAAAGAAGCTGAATCAAAAGGTCAAACTTTTGCATATAACTATCAGGTTCGTAATCAGTTAGAAACATCATTGAAACTTTCGGCTGACGAAATCCAACAGCGGATTGCAAGTGGTGACCAATGGGTTGTCCGCTTTAAAATGCCTGAAAATGAGAACGTTGAAATGGACGACATAATTCGCGGACACATCACCATCAATACATCGACTCTTGACGATAAGGTGTTGTATAAATCGTCCGACCAATTGCCAACATATCATTTGGCAAACATTGTTGACGACCATTTGATGGAAATTACGCATGTTATTAGGGGCGAGGAGTGGTTGCCGTCGTTGCCGCTTCACTACTTGCTTTATCGGGCTTTCGGTTGGACAGATACGCAGCCCGAATTTGCTCATTTGCCTCTTTTGCTAAAGCCGCAAGGACAAGGCAAACTCAGCAAACGCGATGGCGATAAATTTGGTTTCCCTGTGTTCCCGTTGCGTTGGGTTGCGCCCGATGGCGAGGTGTCGTCAGGCTATCGCGAAGATGGCTATCTGCCTCAGGCATTCATAAATATGTTGGCATTGCTTGGCTGGAATCCGGGTACTGAACAAGAAATTTTCACGATGGACGAATTGATTGCAGCATTCTCACTTGAAAAAGTCAGCAAGGCTGGTGCCCGCTTTAATCCTGAAAAAGCCCGCTGGTTCAATGCTCAATATCTGCGCCATACCGATGATGTTGAATTGGCAAAATTATTGTTGCCGATGCTTGCTGAAATTGGCGTAAATACTACCATTGAGCGTGCTTCAAAAGCCGTATCGCTGATAAAGGAACGTGCGACATTCCCAAAAGATTTACTGCAACTTACTGAGTTTATGTTTGTAGCGCCAAAACAATACGATGAAAAATCGGTTAATAAATTTTGGAAGCCTGAAAATGTTGAAAATTTGAAGAAACTTGCAGTAAAACTATCGGAATATGAATCGGTTACAGCTACTGAAACTGAGCCTGCCATTCATCAGTGGATTATGGATAATCAGCTGTCGATGGGACAACTTATGAATACTTTGCGCATCGCCATTTTGGGCATTAGCCAAGGACCAAGCATTTTCGATATTTGTGAGTTTATTGGCAAAGCTGAAACTCTTTCGAGAATTAATAATGCAGTTAATGTCCTTGGTTAATTGGTTGTAAATGATAAAGATAGGTGTAGTATAAACTGCACCTTTTTTGTTTTAATTCTTTCTATCTTTGGCAAAAATCTTATATAAATGCAATTCCTTTATCCATCGGTTTTGTGGGCACTTACTGCGCTTATTGTTCCGCTGATAATCCACCTTTTCAATTTTCGGCGTTATCAACTTTTGCCTTTTAGTAATGTGCAGTTTATCAGAGCGTTACAAACTAAACATAAAGCTCGTTCGCAAATCCGAAACCTATTTATTTTGCTGTTGCGAATGCTGATAATGATATTTGTCGTGCTTGCATTCGCACAGCCCTTTTTGCCAAATGAAAATAGTGGATTGTCTGTAAATCCGCGAGTCGCTGTTTATATTGATAATTCATTCAGTATGGATGCTGATGGACAATACGGCTCATTAATCGAAAGGGCAAAAACTTGCGCATGTGAACTTACCGAAACTTTTCCACCACAAACTGAGTATTTATTGTTAACTAACAATGTTGATTTGCAGCAGTCGCGTTGGGTTTTGCGTTCGCAATTTACTGATTGGGTGCAAAAAGTGCAGACAACCCATATTGTTGCCAATTTGGAAGATGTGTTAATGCGGCAAAAAATTATTGCAACGGATACAATGCGGCAACTTTATTCATTCATTTTTAGCGATTTACATAAACCAATAATTAAAGCTGGTGATGTTAAACCGATGTCGAATCAGCGTGTTTTTTTGATTCCGATGCAAAATAACGCGCAAAATAATCTTACAATCGACTCGCTATGGTTTTCCTCACCAGGATTGTATGTCGGTAAAATTGAGGAAGTTACAGTTCGTGTCCGTAATTATGGTGATGAAGATTTTAGGAATGTAAACCTTCAAATTATTGTTAATGACAGTCTGAAAAATACAGCCTCATTTTCGGTTGATGCAAATTCATCGACAGATGTTAGATGTAGTTTTTTGCAGAGCAAACAGGGGTGGAATATTGGGAAGGTTACAATCCAAGACTTCCCAATAACATTTGACAATCAATTATTTTTCTGTTATAATATATTGCCGCAAACAAAAGTTTTGAATCTCTCATCGAGTAACGAAACTGATTATTTTTCAATGCTTTACAGTAACGATAAAGCAATTAGTTATGAGCAGATGCCACCTTTAAAATTATCAACCGATAAAATTTCTGATTATCAGATAATTATACTTAATTCAGTAAAATTATCATCGGGACTTACACAACTACTTGAACAATTTGTTATGACAGGCGGAACAATTGTTTTGCTCCCTTCTGATAATCAGAAATTTGACGAATTTATGAGCGTTACCGGTGGTCCGAAAATAGGAGAGTGGATTGGTAGTGCAGGCATGGCAACTAATTTGAATATTAAACATAATATTTTTAAAAATGCTATTATCTCAAATCAAAAAAACATTTCGCTACCTACTTATAAAGGATATTTTCAGGTAAAATTAAATTCGCGCCAAATGGTTGAACGTCTTATGAATACTGAGCAAGGCGATTTGTTAGCCTTCAATTATAAGCACGGAAAAGGCATGATTTATGTTCTTGCAACGCCATTTGACACCGGAAATACTAACCTTATGACGCATCAAATTTTTGTTCCTCTATTTTACAATATTGCATTGCAAAGTTCAAATGCGACTCAATTATACACCGTAATTCAAAACAATATGCAAGTTGTTGCTGGCAATTTAAATAGTGCAAAAGCATTATCAATGGTATCAGAATCGGGAATGATAATGTATCCGGAAAAACGCGAAACTGCCACTGGCACAATGCTTTATCCAAATGCAACGGAACTTTCCGCAGGAATTTATTCGCTCTATGATGGTAATAACTTTGTAGGAAATGTCGCTTTTAATTTTGATAGAACTGAATCGGTGCAAAAATATTTGTCAGTCGATTATGTATCTAACATATTGAAAAACAATGGTTTTGATGTGATGGTTTCAGAAGACAAAAATCATAATTTCGCTCAGAATTTTGATTTCGCTGATACAAAGTTGTGGCGACTTTTTACATTATTGGCATTGATTTGTTTAGTTTTAGAAACATTTCTGATTTGTTTAAAAGATTGAAATACAGATAAATAAGATATGGTTGAAATATGTGCGTTAGCATCGGGCAGTAATGGGAATTGCTATTATATTGGTAATGAAGAACATGCGATTTTGATTGATGCCGGTATTTTTTACAACATGATGCTAAATAGGTTAGAATCAGTAGGTTTGAGTGTCGACAAAATTCGAGCAGCATTTATTTCTCATGAGCACAACGACCATGTCCGGGGAGCATATTCGGTTTGCCACAAATTGCAAATACCAGTTTTTTATAGTCGCAACACATTTAACAATACATACAAAACCTTTAGGGCGCGTCAAGCACCTTTTTTTGAATCAGATGTTGAACAAAACGTGTTTGGAATCAAGGTGTTACCATTCCGTAAACGCCACGATGCAGCCGACCCGCATAGTTTTGTCGTTGAAATCAACGATTTGCATATTGGTGTAATGACTGATATTGGAATTGCCGATGAACGCGTAATTGCTGAATTTAACAAATGTGATGCTGTATTTTTAGAATCAAATTACGATGAACAAATGCTCTGGAATGGTTCTTATCCATATTTTTTAAAACAAAGAGTCTCGTCTGAAGTGGGACATTTATCTAATAAACAAGCATTTGAATTAGTTGAAAATTACGCGTCACCTTCATTGTCTCATATATTTTTATCGCATATCTCTGCCGAAAATAATACTATTGAAAAAGCATTATCGACTTTTGATAATTTAACAAAAACAGTACAAATATTACCAACTTCGCGCGAAGCCGCATCGGTAGTGGTGCGTTTAGATTAAAATTCATCTAAAATACTGTAAATCAAATTTATATACTAAATTATTAATCTGGCATAAAGTTTAATAAACGATAAATTTATTGAGCTTTTTTGCTAATTTGCAAATTATTCATATATATCTTAAATATATAATCAACTTATTGAAGATGAATAGTATATATCGTTTTTTAATTTCGATTTTAATCCTTTTTTCGGCGAATGCACTATCAGCGCAGCTAAAACTTGATACACTTGGTTGGAAACCGCCTGTGAAAATTCCAATTTATTTGGCCGGCAATTTTGCGGAGTTGCGCAGTGGACATTTTCATGCAGGCCTCGATATTAAAACACAAGGCAAGGAGGGGTTTAGGGTTTATGCGGTAAAAGATGGTTATGTCTCGCGCATTAAAGTCTCGCCAACTGGCTATGGACATGCAATATACATCAATCATCCCGATGGTTACACGTCAGTTTACGGGCATCTGCGCGAGTATAACATACAAATTGGTCGCTATGTGCGTGACGCTCAGTACAAAAGGCATAGTTTTGATGTAGATCTGTTTTTAAAACCCGACGACATTCCTGTTAAAGTTGGCGATGTGTTGGCTTTATCGGGAAATACAGGTTCATCGGGCGGTCCGCACTTGCATTTCGAGGTGCGTGATGTTCGTAATTCGTGCCCTATGAACGGATTGTTTCTTGGCTACGACATTAAAGATGATATTCCGCCTAAAATGGCACTTTTTAGCGTTTTTCCGGGCAATAGCAGTTCGCAAGTTGATGGGCAATATGCGCGAAAAACGATAAAAATTCAACAGAAAGGTTCAGTATATAAGCCAGTTACAACTGATACAATGCAAGTTTATGGCACTATTGGCTTGGGCATTAAGTGCGATGACTACTTAAATGGTTCGCAAAACCGCTGTGGCGTTTATAAATTTGATGTTTGGGCCGATGATACTATTGTGCTTACTATGCGCACCGATGGTGTACCTTTCTCACAAACAAAATATGTAAGCAGTATTGCCGATTATGCAGCGTTAAAAGAAAGTAATACAGTAGCTTACAGGCTTTTTGTTGAGCAGAATAACAAAATTGAACTGTACTCAAATCTTAAAAACAGAGGTTTGATAACAGTCCCTGAAAATATTGTTAAAAAGATTAAAATTGATGCTTACGATGTTCATGGAAACAAATCAACTTTTGAAACATATTTGCAAGGCGTCGCTCGTAATGATTCGGCTCAAAAACCGCAGGGCAAATTGTTGTCGTGGCAAGACCAACACAAGTTTGATACAGCCGGAATATTGTTAAATTTTGGTAAAGAATCTTTTTTCGATTCTATTTATCTTGACATTAAAATCGATACGAATATCCAAATCGGTTCATATTCACCAACTTACACTATTGGAGATGTGCGTGTGCCGCTTGTAAAATCGTACAATATGCGCATTAAATGTATTGGTGATAACATACCAGAAAAAAAATTGTTAATCGTTTCAGTTTCAGGCAAAAAAGTAGCTGGAATAGGCGGAAAATTTGAAAATGGATATGTTGTTGGCATTTTTTCTGATTTTGGCACTTATCGGATTCAAGCCGATACAACACCTCCAATAATAAAACAAGTTGCTAATCAGCCTGTTAATCAACTTAAATTTACTGTTTCTGACGATTTGTCGGGCATAAAATCATATTCAGCCTCAATCAATGGCGAATGGATTTTGCTAAAATACGACCCAAAAACTAAATCAATAACCTACGAGGCTGATGAATATCTGAAATTTGCTGATTCATACCAATTTGAGTTGACTGTTACTGACCAAAAAGGTAATGTGGCAACGTATTCAGAAAAACTTCCGAAAACCAAATTCCAATGACGCGACGCATTGAAATAAAAGGCATAGGTGTGATGTCGGGCACATCGCTCGACGGTGTTGACATTGCTTGTTGCAATTTTGTATGTGACGATGGCAATTGGGATTGGACACCGCTCGCAGGCAATATCTATCCTTATCCGCATGAAATGCTTGAACGCCTGAAACATAGTCATGAACTGAACGGCCACGATTTGGCTCAACTTGATGTTGACTATGGTCGCTTTTTGGGTGGTTTGGTGAAAAAGTTTGTTGCAGAAAATAATTGCAAGCCGGCATTTGTGGCCTGCCACGGATATACCGTTTTTCACGAGCCGCAAAAAGGCTTGACGCTGCAAATCGGCTCTGGAGCGCAGATTGCTGCCGCATCAGGCATTGATACCATTTGCGATTTCCGCACAGCCGATGTGGCTAACGGCGGTAACGGAGCACCGCTTGTGCCGATAGGCGACAAACTGCTTTTTGGCAATTTCGCCTATTGCCTGAATTTGGGCGGCTTTGCCAATATTTCGTACGATAATGCTGAAGATAAGCGAGTTGCGTTTGATGTTTGCCCGCTGAACATTGTGGCCAATACGCTTACCCGCCGCATCGGGTTAGAGTATGACAAAAACGGTGGGTTAGGTCGTAAAGGAGTGGTTGATAAAGAGTTGCTTGCAAAGTTGAACGCCATACCATATTATAAACAACAGCCGCCAAAGTCGTTGGGGCGCGAGTTTGTTGATGCCGAAATTCTGCCGTTGTTTGGTCAACGCACTGATATTGAGAATCTTCTGACAACGTATTACCGCCATGCGGCTTATCAGATTTCGTGTGCAATGGCTTCAGCAGGCAAGAGCAGTGTGCTGGTGACAGGTGGCGGTGCTTACAACAGTTTCTTTATAGAATGTTTGAAATCAGCAACTCCGCATCATTTGGAAATTCCTGATCCGGTGCTGGTTGAATTGAAAGAAGCAATAATTTTCGCATTTTTGGGTGCGTTGCGTTACTATGGTCTTCCAAATTGTTGGAAAACAGTTACGGGCGCTGTATGCGATACTGTTGGCGGTGCCGTTTACCATGCTTTCAAAAAATCGGACGTATAAATGTAAAACTCATAATATTAGTAAGATATGAAAACTAAAACTCTTTTGGCAATTGCAATGTCGGTGGTGGCTGGGCAGACTATGGCTT
>CALBPW010000205.1 GCA_937899145.1 uncultured Bacteroidota bacterium | reverse complement strand
GCTACATTGTTTTCTGCTGCGACGGCCGCGGAACGGGGGCGCGAGGCGAGGCATTCCGAAAATGTACTTATCTGCAACTCGGAAAATATGAGCTCGCTGACCAAATTAATGCGGCTAACTATCTGAAAACCTTGCCGTTTGTCAATGCTGACCGAATTGGTATTTGGGGTTGGAGTTTTGGTGGTTTTATGGCGCTAAATTGCATGACACAAGGCAATGGCACATTTAAAGCTGGTATTGCAGTTGCGCCTGTTACTAATTGGCGGTACTACGACAATATCTATACCGAACGTTTTATGCGTACGCCGCAGGATAACGCCGATGGCTACGACCTTAACTCGCCTATCACGCATGCCGCTTATTTGCAAGGCAATCTGCTGCTCATTCACGGCAGTGCCGATGACAATGTGCATTGGCAAAATTCGGCCGAAATGTGCGAGGCGCTGGTTCAGGCCGACAAGCAGTTCGATTATTTTGTCTATACCAATCGTAATCATGGCATTCGTGGAGGAAATACACGCTTCCATCTGTATAACAAGATGTTACAATTTGTTTTGGAAAAGTTGTAGTTAGACTGAGTGCGGAAAGAGTAGCGATTCTAACTATTACTGTCCGCTAAACCCCAAGAGGCATTCGCAGAGCGTTGATTATGACACGACTTTTATAACTTATATTTTGCAACTTTCTGCATATCACCAATATAGAAAATGAAATCGCCTGCTTCGGTTTGCCATTTATTATCTGCGCCGACATATTTTAAATCATCTATTGTGATGCGGAAATGAATTGTTTGCTTTTCGTTGGGTTCCAAACTGATTTTTGCAAATGCGCGCAAGCGGTGTAGAGGAGGAGCGAGGCGGGCTGTAACATCGCGTGAGTAAAGCGGAACAATGGTTTTGCCAGTGCGGTTTCCTGTGTTGCAAACATCAACACTTATTGTTAAAGTGTCGGAGGCGGTAAAGCTGTCGGCACTTATTTGCATATTGCTGAAACTGAATGTGGTATAACTTAATCCGTGTCCAAACGGATATTGCGGATTGTGCCCGGCAAAGCCATAATGGTGGTCGGGTGTATCGGTTTCTTTGTAGTCGTAGTTTTGCAGGTCGTTCGGATAGCGAGGGTATGTTATTGTTAAATGCCCGCATGGATTGAAATCGCCAAACAGCACATCGGCAAAGGCGTCGCCCGTCACGCTGCCGAGCTGGCTGAGAAGCAAGATATTCTCCACCCGAGCTATCACCGAA
>CALBPW010000204.1 GCA_937899145.1 uncultured Bacteroidota bacterium | reverse complement strand
TGGAGTTCAGACGTGTGCTCTTCCGAACTCCATGGGCACCCTGGCCGATCATGCGGAGGCCCTTCTGGATCGCCTCTTCAAAAGTGCGGCCAATAGACATTACCTCGCCAACAGATTTCATCGATGAGCCAATAAGTTTGCTGACACCATCAAATTTCCCCAAATCCCAGCGCGGAATTTTGCAGACAACATAGTCGAGAGCTGGCTCAAAGCAGGCCGAAGTAACTTTTGTGACGGCGTTTGGAATTTCGTCTAAGCCATAACCCAAGCCGAGTTTTGCGGCTACCGATGCTAATGGATAGCCCGTTGCTTTTGATGCCAAAGCCGACGAACGGCTAAGTCGGGCGTTCACCTCAATAACGCGGTAGTCGTCGCTGTCGGGGCTTAAAGCGTACTGCACGTTGCACTCGCCCACAATTCCGACGGCGCGCACAATTTTTATGGCGATGCTGCGCAACTTGTGGTACTCGTGGTCGCTTAGCGTTTGTGATGGCGCGACAACTACACTTTCGCCTGTATGAATGCCAAGCGGGTCGAAGTTTTCCATGTTGCAGACGGTGATGCAGTTGTCGTAGCGGTCGCGAACTACCTCGTATTCAATCTCTTTCCAACCTTTAAGCGATTCTTCAATCAATATTTGTGGCGAATAAGAAAATGCAGTTTGTGCAAGGCGCAAAAGTTCGTCGTCGTTTGAGCAGAATCCCGAGCCCAAGCCACCTAATGTGTAGGCAGCGCGCACAATCACGGGATAGCCGATTTTACGCACAACTTGCATTGCCTCGTCGATTGAGTTAACAGCTTCGCTATGAGCGGTTTTTACGCCGATGTTGTGCATCATTCCGGCAAAAAGTTCGCGGTCTTCGGTGTTGATTATCGCTTGAACTGGTGTGCCAAGAACTTTAACATTATATTTTTCGAGAATGCCACTTTTGTACAGGGCGACACCGCAGTTTAGCGCTGTTTGACCGCCAAAAGCCAACATTATAGCATCCGGTTTTTCTTTAACAATAACTTTTTCAACAAACTCAGGAGTTACTGGCAGATAATAAATAAGGTCGGCGATGCCTTCCGATGTTTGTACGGTAGCGATGTTCGGATTTATCAATATTGTAAATTTTCCTTCCTCGCGCAGGGCTTTTAGCGCTTGCGAACCAGAGTAATCAAACTCGCCCGATTCGCCAATCTTTAGAGCTCCCGAACCTAAAACTAAAACTCGTTTGCAATTTTCCATAACTGTTTTATTTTCTGTAATCTACCATATTTTTAAAGAATTCGGCAAATAGCGATTCTGTATCGACAGGTCCGCTTGATGCTTCAGGGTGAAATTGGGTTGAAAAGAAGGGTTTTGTGCGATGCCGGATGCCCTCGTTTGTCCCATCGTTCAAGTTAACAAAAAGTGTTTCCCAATCAGCCGGAATTGTAGCATCATCAATGGCAAAACCATGATTTTGCGATGTGATGAAACATTTATGCGAGTTGGGTTGCTTAACTGGCTGATTATGACTGCGATGTCCGTATTTCAGTTTGTAAGTTTTTGCACCAGATGCAATCGCAAGCAGCTGATTTCCAAGACAAATTCCCATTATCGGACGGTCTTGTTCAAGAGCCTTCTGTATATGCTGAATTGTGGCGGTGCACTGTGCAGGGTCGCCAGGTCCATTTGATATGAAAAGTCCATCGTAATCTTCAGTTGTGAAGTCGTAATCCCAAGGCACACGCTTAATTGTAACATCATGTTTGAGCAGACAGCGCAAAATATTGTTCTTCATTCCGCAGTCAACCATTAGTACTTTGTATTTTCCTGAACCATAAGTGGATATGGCGCTTGTTGATACTTTTGCGACTAAATTGTCTTTGTTTGGGTCGTAAAACGGAATGTCGGCATCATCAAAAATAATTTTGCCAAGCATTGAGCCGTGTTCGCGTAATTTTTTTGTAAGCGCGCGAGTATCAATGCCATAGATGCCGGGAATTTGCCATTCTTTAAGCCATGTGCCAAGGCTGCGTTTTGAGTCGTAATGGCTGTATTTGTTTGAGTAATTGGAAATTATGAGTGCTGTGCATTGGATTTTGTCCGATTCAAAAAATTTCGATACTCCATTTTCAACCTCATCGCTTGGGACACCGTAATTGCCTATCATTGGGTAGGTTGGAATAAGTATTTGTCCGCAATACGAAGGGTCGGTCAAACTTTCGGGATAGCCCGTCATTGCCGTGTAGAATACCAATTCGCCTGCTACCGACTTTTCGTAGCCGAACGAGTATCCCTCATACTCGCTGCCATCAGCCAATTTTAAAACCGCTTTTTTCATTTTTCAATTTCTGTTTTTCGTTGCAAAGTAATATTGATGCTATGAATTTTGTGCTAAGAGTAATTTGTATTTAGT
>CALBPW010000203.1 GCA_937899145.1 uncultured Bacteroidota bacterium | reverse complement strand
TGGTTGCAAAATCAACTCCACTGCGTTTGAATGTCGATTCAACTTGTTCGGTTTGTTCTTGCCACCATTGGCTGTAAGCATTTCGTACAGCACGGCTCGATGTGTCAATCCACTCTGTTTGTCCGGTTTCGGCATCGGTCATCTGCACTAAGCCCATAGCCGGCAAATCGGCCTCGCGCTGGTCGAAAAGGCGCAGAGCGACAACGTCGTGCTTGCGGTTGGCAATGGTCAGCGCATCATCAAAATTCTTATCAATAAAATCGGATACAACAAAGGCGATGCAGCGTTTTTTTATAGCACTTGTCAGGTACTCAAGAGCTGCTGAAACGTTTGTTTTTCGGCTCTGAGGCTCAAAGTTGAGCAACTCCTGAATAATGCGCAAAATATGCTTGCGGCCTTTTTGTGGCGGAATGAATTTTTCAACTTTGTTGCTGAACATAATCACTCCAATTTTATCGTTGTTCTTGATGGCCGAGAACGAGAGTACGGCTGCAATTTCGGTCATCAAATCGGTTTTGTATTGGCTTTGGGTTCCAAAGTTTTTCGAGCCGCTAACGTCAATCAGCAGTACAACTGTTAGCTCGCGTTCTTCTTCAAAAACCTTCACAAACGGCTTGTTTAGCCGGGCTGTAACATTCCAATCGATGTCGCGAATGGCATCGCCATAGTTATACTCGCGTACTTCGCTGAATGTCATACCTTTACCTTTGAATGCGCTATGATATTCGCCAGCAAAAATCTGGTTCGAAAGCCCGCGTGTCTTTATCTCAATGTGTCGTACTTTTTTTAGTAATTCCGATGTCTCCATGGTCGATTAAATTGGCGGTTGAAAGTCAAATTAAAAATTCACAATTCACAATTTGTAATTCGGATTTGATTTTTTGAGGTATGCTCAACTTCAATTTTTCAAGTTGTTTAACTTTTAAACTTGTTCAACTCGTTCAACTTCGCATCTTTTAAGGCACTTCCACCTTATTCAGTATCTCGTTTATAATATCCTCAGTTGTAAGATTCTCGGCTTCAGCCTGATAAGTTAAGCCGATGCGGTGGCGCAGAACATCGTGGCAAACGGCGCGCACATCTTCTGGCACTACGTATCCGCGACGCTTGATGAAGGCGTAGGCTTTGGCGGCTTTTGACAGGCTGATGCTGGCACGTGGCGAGCCTCCAAAACTGATCATCTCGCGCAAGTTGGCAAGCCCGTATTCTTCGGGTTGACGTGTAGCAAACACAATATCAACAATATAGCGTTCGATTTTTTCGTCCATATAAACGTCTTTTACAACGTCGCGGGCTTTTATAATATCGTCGGTTGAAAGAACCTGATTTGCTTTTGGAAAATTGCGTTGAATGTTTTGACGTACAATAAGTTGCTCTTCTTCCTTCTTTGGATAGCCGATAACCACTTTCAGCATAAAGCGGTCCATTTGCGCCTCGGGCAGCGGATAGGTTCCTTCTTGCTCAATCGGGTTTTGAGTGGCCATCACAAGGAATGGTTTTTCGAGTTGGAAGGTGGTGTCGCCAATGGTAACTTGCTTTTCTTGCATGGCCTCGAGCAGCGCACTCTGCACCTTGGCCGGGGCGCGGTTGATTTCGTCGGCAAGCACAAAGTTTGTGAATATCGGACCTTTTTTTACGCTAAATTCCTCTGTTTTAGGACTATAAATCATTGTTCCAATGACATCGGCTGGTAAAAGGTCGGGAGTGAATTGGATTCGGCTGAAACCTGCGTTTATTGTTTGTGCCAATGTGTTTATTGCCAAAGTTTTAGCTAATCCGGGCAGGCCCTCGAGCAGTATGTGCCCGTCTGACAAGAGGCCAATTAACAGGCTCTCGGTCAGGTGTTTCTGTCCAACAATAACCTTATTCATCTCCATAGTGATAAGGTCGACAAACGAACTTTCGCGCTGAATGCGGTCGTTAAGCTCCTTGATATCAACAATTTCGCTCATAGTTTATTTTTGTTTTAAGTATTTCTGTTTTTTATAGCGATGCAAATTTGGCAAAACATTTTGTAAGAGAGTAGCCAATTAACAAATTTTAACGGGGTTTAACGTTTTGTTAACGTTTCGTTGCCTGTTGTCGTATCGGACAAATTTTTCGATTTTTTTTTAAAAGTTTTTTGAGACGCACACCGATAGTGCTAAAATCCATTTGGCTTTGTAAATGACAAAGGGAGCAAAATGCTCCCTTATAGCCATCAACCGATTTTTAGCATCAACTAAATGTGGGTAAATGGCAATTTAATTATCATAGAAAAAACGAGTTACTTTTTAAAGTTTAACTGGATGTCGACAGG
>CALBPW010000202.1 GCA_937899145.1 uncultured Bacteroidota bacterium | reverse complement strand
TGAGCGCCTGCCGCGGCACCAACATCGAGTATGCGCCCGCGTGCCAAATTAAGCGCTTGGCGTTCAATTTCAGGCATATCGTTATAACTGCGAAAAAGGTATGGCAACGGCAATTCGTCGTATGTGGTTAAATGTGTGCAAGTGAGTAGTTTAGCGGTTTTCCTTTTGAAGAAATAATCGCTGATGGCTTGCCCCATTGGGTCGGTTTCGGGTGCTATCAACATAGTTTTTAGATTTTACGAATTTAAAATGGTTAGCCAACAGCCACAAAATACCATTGCTATACTGGGAATTGCACTTACGCTGATGTAAAATGCTAAACTGATAAAGTTTTGTGAATTAATCATTTGTAGGTTTTCGTTGGCAAGAGTCAACCTTTTCTTTTATTCATATTCGTACGTCCGTTTCACTCGTCTTGAGATGCCTGTAAGTACTTCATACGGAATAGTTTGCATCCATTCGGCTACTTGAGTGATTGGCAGATTTTTACCAAAAATTTCGATTGGGTCGCCTTCGTGTGCATCAAGCCCTGTAACATCAACCATGCAAATATCCATGCAAATATTGCCCACAATTGGCACCAAACGGCCTTTGTACCAGAGTTTTCCGACGCCATTGCCTAAGCAGCGACGCAAACCATCGGCGTAGCCAATTGGCACGGTGGCAATATCGGAGTCGCGAGTTAGTTTGCCGCGGCGGCTGTAACCAACTGTTGTTCCGGCTGTCAGGTGCTTGATTTGTGCAAGTGAGCTTGTTAGTGTGGCAATAGGTTGAAGTTGCGCGCCAGCAACACTTAATCCATACAAACCGATGCCAAGACGCACCATATCGTATTGATAATCATTGGCAAATCGCTCAATGCCAGCCGAGTTTAAAATATGCCGTTTGATTGGATAATCCATTTGCGCCATAATTGCGCTACTCATTGTGTCGAAGGTTCTGAGTTGCATCAGTGTGTAATCATCTTGTCCGTACTCGTCGGCTGTGGCTAAATGTGAGAAAATGGTTTTGATTTTCAGCCCTTTACAATTTTTGACAGCGACAATCACATTTTCGGTATCGTCGGGCATAAAGCCAGAGCGGTGCATGCCCGTATCTAACTTAAGATGAATAGGATAATCGGTTTTCCCGGCATCAATTACAGCTTGATTGAAAGCGGTTAGTGTGCGATAATTGTAGATTTCAGGTTCAAGCCGATACTCAATCATTTGCGCAAAACTCTCAAATTCAGGGTTTAACACCAAAATTGGAATGTGAATGCCATCGTGTCGCAGTTCGACACCTTCGTCGGCAAAAGCAACTGCAATCATTGAAACTCGCTGATACTGACATAGATTGGCGATTTCGTGCGTGCCACTTCCGTAAGCAAATGCTTTCAGCATACAGCACATCTCGGTTGTGGGTTTTAGTAAACTCTTGAAATAGTTTAAGTTATACTCCATCGCTGTTAAATCGATGCTCATCACTGTCTGGTGCGACTGCTTTTGCAAAACCGACGAAATACGCTCGAAACCAAATGACCGAGCGCCTTTCAGCAGCACTGACGCGTTCTGGATTTTGCTAAAATCGAAGTGGTCAAGAAAATCTTGCGTGTCGGTATAAAACTCTTTACGAACATCGAAAAAGTTTGAAAATGAGCGAATATCGTTTCCAATGCCAATCAACCGGTCGATGTTTTTTTGTCGGATTAAGACGGCAATGTGGTGATACAAGTCGGACTTTGAATATCCGCTTTGAGCTATATCGCTAAGTATCAGTATTTTCTGAGGGTGCTGGTTTTGTACGCTTAGGTAATCGAGTGCGATGTGCAACGATTCCATATCGCAGTTGTAGCTATCGTTTATGATGGAGCAATTGTTGTTGCCATCTTTCAGCTCAAGGCGCATGGCTATTGGCTCGATGTTGGCAAGCCGTTGTATAATTGTTTGATTGTCATATCCAAAAACCAACATCAGCGACCAAACTTGCAGAGCGTTTTCAACCGACGCTTTGTCGGCAAACGGGATTTGAACTGCCCACCGCTCGTTGTTGTACATGGCATGGATTGTAGCACTTGTAGGCTGATAATCAACTGATTCAACATATAAGTTGACATCGGGTTGCGTGCCCCATGCAAATAGTTTTGTTTCAGGATTGATTGTTGATTTGATTTTTTCGCGGACAAGTTGATTGTCAGCTCCAAAAATCAGCACTTTGCTATTTTTAAACAATTTTAGTTTCTCGTTGATTTTCTGCCCGATGCTTGCAAAATTCTCTTGATGCGCATCGCCTATATTTGTAAAAATGCCGATGTCGGGACGGATAATTTTTTCGAGGGTGTCCATCTCGCCGGGTTGCGAAATGCCGGCCTCAAAAATGCCAAGATTATTGTCGGCTTGCAGCAACCAAACCGATAGGGGAACTCCAATTTGGCTGTTGTAACTTTTTGGATTACGGGCAATTAGCTTTTCGGGTGCCATACATTGGCAAGCCCATTCTTTTACAATTGTTTTGCCGTTGCTACCAGTTATTCCGACAACAGGCATCGTCATTTGGCTACGATGCCAAGCCACTAATTTGTGCAATGCCGATAGTGTGTTTTCGACAATGATAAAATTGGCGAATTGGTAGTTATCAACATCTTGCGGTAAATGGTCGACAACAAAATTGCGAACGCCAGCTTTGTATAATTCGGCTATAAACCGATGTCCATCGTTGCGAGTGCCTTTGAGAGCAAAAAAGATGCTCTCACGCGCAAAAACCACTTTGCGGCTATCGATTAAAATATGAGAAATATTGCCGCCTGAACCGCGCTTGATTTGACCTCCGACAATTGTTGTAATATCGCCAATAGAATAGTTTGCCATTGTTTATTCAGATTTTTGCCAAATATAAATAGGTTTGATTGTTGCAATCAAAAAAAAAAGGAGATTTATGCACATTTAATGGTTTATTGCAATGGCTTGTTGCATAAAAATGCTTTATATTTGTTGAATAACAAACACAAACGTGCAAAATGAAAAGTTTTAAATCGGACGCGTGGCTGCTGCCACAACCTGTGCTTATTATCGGCACTTATGACAAAAACGGGAAACCGAACGCAATGAACGCCGCTTGGGGCGGACAATGGGATGCGCGCGAAATTATGATTTCGCTCGGCTCGCATCAAACAACTGACAATCTGGCTATTAACCCCGATTTTACTATTGCTTTCGCCACCGCTGCAACCATGATTGCCGCTGACTATGTCGGCATTACAAGTGGTCGCAGCACACCCGACAAAATGACCCGAACAGGCTGGACTATCGCGAAAGCGCCCAACGTGAACGCGCCTGTGTTCGGTGAGTTTCCAATGACACTCGAATGTCGGACGAAACAAAAAATTGGTGAAGGCACTGGCGGATTCAACCTTGTGGCCGAAATTGTCAACATTCTGTGCGGCGAGAAGTATCTGGCCGCAGACGGCAAACCCGATGTCGAGAAAATGGGCATTATCACCTTCGACCCTGTTCACCACACATACATCGAACTTGGAAAGACTGTCGGCAACGCATTCGCCGACGGCAAAAAACTGAAATAGAACAATATGGGAAATCTGAATTTCAGTAAATGTACTGTATAACAACAATGAGAAAATATATTAACTGCATAACCGCAATGCTGATAGCGTTATTTGCAGGTTGTGCCCAAAACAATAATAAAATGGCGACAATTTATGATTTTAAAGTCCTTAACAACAAGGGCGATGAGGTAGATATGGCGCAATATCGCGGTAAAGTGCTTATGATTGTCAACACGGCGTCAAAATGTGGTTTTACCCCACAATACGACGGACTTGAAGCTCTATACAAGAAATATCAGGAAAAAGGATTAGTCATACTCGGCTTTCCGTGCGACCAATTTAAACATCAGGAACCCGGTAGCGATGAGGAAATTGCTGAATTTTGCCGCTTAAACCATGGCGTTACCTTTCCGCTAATGAGAAAGATTGACGTGTACGGCGAAAACGCTCACCCGATTTTCAGTTATCTATGTCAGCAAGTACCAGATGAAAAAGTTAGCGGACTGAAAGATAGATCTGTAATGAAGATGGTTGATAGCTTAAGCCGCGCCGATGGCCGCAAAGAAGGTGAGATACGTTGGAACTTCACAAAATTTCTGATTTCGAAAGATGGTACAACTATCAAGCGCTTTGCGCCTGTGGCAAAGCCCGAAGATATGGAGAGTGAAATTGAAGCCATGTTAAAATAATTTGATATTAACACAATGAAAGATAAAGTATTACAAGCTATGCAAGATGCAGGCAAACCAATTTCGGCTGGCGAGGCAGCTACAATGCTTAATGCTGACCGTAAAGAGGTTGATAAAGCGTTTGCCGAACTGAAAAAAGAAGATCCGGAAGGGATCAAAGAGCTCATTTCCATTTCCCGCATCGGCAGAAGTCTCGGACTTCACCTGATCCTGGCGACACAGAAACCGGCCGGCAATATTGATGAAGAGATCTGGTCCAATTCCCGTTTCAAGATCGCTCTCAAGGTCTTTGAAGAAAAGGATTCCAATGACCTGATCCGGCAAAAGGATGCGGCATATCTGAAAGAGCCGGGTTCTTTTATCCTCAAGGTCGATGAACACATCAGTTCTGCCCGCAGTATCTACGCAAAGAAGGACTTCAATGACCATGAACCCTATGAAGTCTCCGTCCTGGATCCTTCACTGGAGATCAGGAAAAAGAAAATCGTTCCATATGCGAAAGGGGTTGCGACTTCCT
>CALBPW010000201.1 GCA_937899145.1 uncultured Bacteroidota bacterium | reverse complement strand
CGTGTCACATTCACGCGGCTTGCCATTTCTTCCTGTGTAAGATTGTTCTTTTCCCGCAGATTTCTTAGTATTTCCTTTACTTCCATCGGTAGCTCCTTGTTTTGTGCTTACAGTATACCACCGTTTGCCTGTGGAGAAAAGAAACAGGTTGTTGCTTTTTTGCAGATTATAGTAAATACTGATTTAACAGATTGGTTTTCAGGGAACTTATCACTTGAAACACTTCGAATTTTTGTTTCAACAAAATGATTTTCTGACACAAACAAGATATTCAGTATTAGGAATATTAGCTGCAATCAAATTTAATGCGCAAATAGCAGAGATATGCGATATATTATGTCTGTTGCTCGTTGGATTTCAGATTGCGAAACAATTGGTGAATTTATAAAGGTGGTTTAGTATTTGTCAACATCAATTTTGTGAGAAAACGAAAGAACATACATAAAAGATTGAATAATTTGCTAACTGATAAATAGCTCATTTAACTTACTTCAAAAAAACTTAAAAACTTGTAATCACTTGTTCAAGTTTCTCAACAAATCGAACTTCAATTTTGTATTTACTTGTAGCAATATTTTTTTGTTGGCTCGGCACAAAAATTCGTTTATACCCAAGTTTATCGGCCTCAGCAATACGTTGCTCAATGCGTGCTGTAGGACGAATTTCGCCCGAAAGCCCAACCTCTCCGGCAAAACAATCGCCTTGCCTGAGTGGGCGGTCGATGTCCGATGATAGAATGGCGCACACAACAGCCAAATCGATGGCAGGGTCGTTAACTTTCAGTCCGCCAGCCAAATTCAAAAAAACATCTTTGGTTGCAAGTTTAAATCCGACCTTTTTTTCAAGGACAGCAAGCAACATATTCAGCCGCCGCGAATCGAAACCTGAAGTTGCACGCTGTGGTGTGCCATACACGGCCGAACTCACAAGTGCCTGAACCTCAACCATAAACGGGCGAACACCTTCAAGTGTAGCCGCCGTTGATATACCGCTATATTGCTCGCGGTGGTTTGCCAACAAAAATTCTGACGGATTTGACACTTCGTCCAATCCCTCCTCTCCCATCTCAAAAATTCCAATTTCTGATGTTGAGCCAAATCTATTTTTGTGAGCTCGCAATATCCTGTAAAAGAAATGATTATCGCCTTCAAATTGCAAAACTGTGTCAACCACATGCTCAAGCACTTTTGGCCCCGCCAACGAGCCGTCTTTTGTTATGTGCCCCACAATCAATACTGGCGTTGCCGTCTCTTTTGCGTATTGTTGCAGCAAAGTTGCGCACTCGCGTATCTGCGACACCGTTCCCGATGTCGATTCAATATATTCAGCACGAAGTGTTTGGATAGAGTCAACTATCAGCAAATCAGGTTTCAATTCGCGCGATTGCGCAATAATATTTTCGCATGAAATTTCGGCTAAAAAGTAGATATTTTCATCATTCACTTTTAGCCGTGTAGCGCGCATTTTAATCTGCTCGGCACTCTCCTCACCCGATGCGTAAAGTACTGTACCATTGAATTTTCCGGCTACTTGCAGTAGCAATGTCGATTTGCCTATGCCGGGTTCGCCTCCAAATAGCACCACCGCGCCTGGAACAAGCCCTCCTCCAAGCACACGATCAAATTCCGAACTTTGAGTCGAACTGCGCTTTTGCTTATTTTCGACAATGTTTTTTATCAAGATTGGTGCTGAGCCAATAGCACTGCGTCCAACTGCCACACTGCTTTTGGCTGATGTAGATTGCTGAACTTCTTCAGTGTAAGTGTTCCACTCGACACATGAT
>CALBPW010000200.1 GCA_937899145.1 uncultured Bacteroidota bacterium | reverse complement strand
CCTACACGACGCTCTTCCGATCTAAAACGTTGCCTCCACCAATCGCAAAGCCATTGACAGCAGCAATTACAGGTTTGGGTAGCGATCTGATTTGCTTTTGTACATCAAGCACTGTCAAGCGTGGCTTGCCTTCGGTGTCAATATAGCCTCCGCGCCCTTTTACGTGCATATCGCCACCACTGCAAAAAGCCTTGTCGCCTGCGCCAGTAAATACAACAACATTAACATCTTGGCACTCACGGCAATATGTTAGTGCATCGCCCATTTCGGCAGTTGTTGTCGGGGTAAAAGCGTTGCGGTAGCGCTCCCTGTTTATTGTGATGCGTGCAATCCCGTTGTAAAATTCAAATAAAATGTCTTTGTACGTTTTTATTGTTTTCCAATCGTGTTTCATTGTTTTATATTTTGAATTTTGTTAAATACTGATTCGTCGTTAGTCGGATGGGTGAAAAATTCTACTAAAGTTGCTTTCGTCTGCCGTTTTATAAATTTAATGCTTTTGTCTATTTCTGATTCGTTATTAGCTGATTGGTATTCAATGTTTAATGATTTTATCCAACCTTTTGCTGTCGCATTGTGCGATGCCATCACAAATCGTTCGGTGTTGGCATTTTTGGGCATGTTTGGTAGCACTCTGAATATTTCTCCACATCCATTATTGATAAGTATGATTCTTAGATTTTGTGGCAGATTGGTTTGCCATAGTGCGTTCATGTCGTAGAAAAAACTTAAATCGCCAATCAGCACAAAGACAGGTGTGTTAGGCTTGGCTGTAGCGTATCCAACGGCTGTTGATAGTGTTCCGTCAATTCCATTTACACCGCGATTGCATAGTACTTCAATGCCGTCATTCAAACGGAAGAGTTGGGCATATCGTACCATACTACTATTTGCCAGCACAACGGCTGATTGTGATGGAATGTTTTCAAACAGCTGCCTGACAATGCTGAACGGTGTAAAACCAAAATCTATTTTTTGCATTTCAGTTTCAATAGTTGCGCTTGCTTTTTGCCATGTTTTCAAATAGTTACGGTCGCGTTTAGCCAACATTAGCGAAGCAAAATTCGACGGACTCATTTCCATAATATGTGTTACGCATTGGAATGTGTCGGTGCAGCTGCCATCGTTGGTTATTCGCCAGCATAATTGTGGCTTGGTGGCTTTGATGAATCTTTTTACTCGTTTCGATACAATATGTCCGCCAAGATATACGACAAGTTCTGGTGTAAGTTGTTCAATGTCAGTTGAATTGAGAATTAAATCGGCATTGCTGATAAAATTCGGATGGTTGCCTAAATTTGAAATGTGTTCACATATTATTGGGCAGCCAAGCCGTATTAGTTGGGGTTTAAGATATTCTATTTCGGCTTTTTGCAGTTGCCCGACAATTATTAGAATCTTTTTTGCGGATAGCCATTCATTCATATTTGGCAATTTGCGTTTTATCATTCTTTCGGGTTCAATTTTTGTAGCCGAGCAGTCGAAAAATGGTTCGCTGACGGGTATGTTGATGTGGACGGGGCCGCAAACGTGGTGGTTGAGTTCAAGTAAGGCTTCATTAATCAGACGGTTGCAATGCCAAATGTCAGTTTCGGTTATGGGGTCGGGTAGCGACACTTCTTTGCGTACAAGTGTCCCGAAAATGTTGGTTTGGGGAATTGTTTGTCCATCTAATTGCCCAATCCATGCGGCAGGGCGGTCGGCCGAAATCACCAAAATGGGCACTTGCTGATAGTAGGCTTCTGACACAGCCGATGCCAGATTGAGTAGTGCCGAACCTGATGTTACACAGACGGCTATTGGCTGATTTTTGTTTAGCGCCAATCCGATGGCAAAAAAGCCGGCGCTGCGTTCATCAGTAACGGCATGACAAGTAAATTTTGGGTGTGCTGCAAAGGTTTGTGCCAATGGCATATTGCGCGAACCAGGCGAAATGACAACATCGGTTACTCCGTGTTGTTCCATCAGCGACACAAGTTGCTGTATATTTTTTTTGACCGAAAACATATATGTTTGGAATCGTTTTAGGCGAAAGTACAAAAATTATCGTGCATCATATTCAATATGTTTAATCTTTATGATTTTGCTTGAAAACTGCTCAAATTCAGCAATGTGCGCATTTTGTTCTCGGTTTCGGCCCATTCGCTTTCAAGTTCCGACTCAGCAAGTATTCCTCCTCCTGAAAACAAACGAACTTTTTTTGTGTCAATCCATTTCATACAACGCAGATTTACAAAAAGTTGTGTTTGCTCTGATGGACTGTACCAACCTAAAAATCCAGCGTAATATTCGCGTTTAATGTGCTCATTTTTTGTGATGAAATCGATTGATTCGTTTTTTGGCAAACCACAAACAGCCGGCGTTGGATGTAATGCGGCAATTATTTGTGGCAGAATGTTTTTTGTGATTTTGAAAGAAATGTCGGTTCGTAAGTGAATCAAGTGCGCCGCTGGCACTGAGTAGGGGCCGGTTGTAGTTATATCGGTGCTAAATGGTTGAATTTGCGATAATATGTAATCAGTTACAATTTTTTGTTCTTTCATATTTTTGTTGTCCCAAGCCGATATATCGGGCAAATCATAGCCCCGTAGCATTGTTCCTGCCAACGAGATGGTGTGCATTTTTTCAGCATCGCCCTCAATTAGAATTTCGGGCGTTGCGCCAAACCATATATCTTTGTCATTTACAAATAGATAAATGTAACTGTTTGGATAGGTTTCGCATGCGTCAGTGAAAAAATTGATTGGCGCTGAGTTTACTTCAACTTCAAGTGTTCGTGCCAACACGATTTTGCTAAATTTTTTATTCTGAATGGCGGATTTAAATGCTTTAAAATCAGTAGCATAAGAATCTGTTATCTGATTATTTCTTTCTGAAATTGATATTGCATTGCCATATTTTGAAGGTTCGTATTCATTATGCTTGCAATCTGTGAAAATTATAATTGGCTCATTTTCAGTGTTAAATGGCGCAAAAACAAATCCTTTTTCAATTTTGCTTAATTCTTCGATTGATGTTAAATATTGAATTTTTTGTGGTGTTAAAATATGTATAGCCGACTGTTTCGGATATCGGTACATAACAAAGCGTTTATGCGGATTCAGCTCATTTTCTTTATTGCCCATTGCCTAAAAATTTGCGTACGAAGGTAATATTTATTGCTTAATTCGTTTGATGCAAACTAAAACCATCGCCATGCGATACACTTTTTAAGTTACATTTGAACAAATTTTTTATTATGAAACATATTTTCAGTTTTTAATCATATATTTAACTAGGTGATTATATGCGATTATCCGAACTTCAATTAAAAGAAATAGTCAATATCAGTAATGGTAAAAGAATAGGAACAATTGTTGATGTCATAGTTGATGAACATGGCTCAATTAAAAATCTTGTATTAGAAGAAAAAAGAGGAAGAAAATTTACTCATGAAGAATATAATATTTCTTGGAATCAAATAGTTAAAAT
>CALBPW010000199.1 GCA_937899145.1 uncultured Bacteroidota bacterium | reverse complement strand
TCACATGCCAAGAATGCTTTAGCACAAATAACAGTTACAGAATTTGGAATTTTAAAAAGTTTTTAAAGATAAATATTTTAGCCACGAAGCGCAGTATTCAGCCGTTGAAAACATCGCGCAAAACACTTAACGAGTTGATTTCCCTCATTGTAGGAATATGAAAACTATACCAAACCAGCACTGTTTCTAACAAAAAATCACGTTCGGCGCGTGCTATTTTTATTTGATCAAGTTGGTTGAAAGGCAAATCGAGAAATTGATAAAGCTGCGCGAATTGCTCTGCTGCAATATAATGCCGGTGCACAGGGCGCACAATGGTTCCGTGCCCCGCTTCAAGGTCGAAAAACTGTTGGCCGGGCACAAGTTGCGTAGGACTGAATCCTAAATATCGGCTTAACTTTAAAAGAAAAGCGATATGAAATAATTGTATTCCGCTCTGCAATTGCTCTAAAATCTGGATTGAGGTGTCGATAAATTCAAATTGCGCATCATCTTCAGCCTCCTCTCGAATGCTTTTGCCCACCACTTCTGCCAAAAACATCAGCATTGTGCTTTTCCGCAAGTCGATGGCGCATCCGGTCAAAATTGGTGATGACTTATACTCGCTCAGTTTTTGCACTTGCCGCTCTTGCCGATAGCTATAAACAACATCGAGCAATGCCATCGCATGAAACGCGCCCAACCGCGACCTGTTTTTTCCTCCTAAACCATAGGCCATCAGCGATACGCGCCCATGCTGTCGCGATAATGCCTGTATTATTATCGAGCTATCGGAGTAGCGCGTGCGTGAAAGAACAATTATGCGGTCGGTACAAAGCATTTTCTGTTTTTCTCACCTTACAACATGAATTTTTTCGGTTTCGTGCTTTTCGCCATCATCGGTTACGCACTGTACAAGATAGATGCCCGACACTACAGGTTGTCCGCTCATATTGCGCAAATTCCAACTTGCTCCACCGCCACTGCTCATTGTCTCAAATACTAAATTGCCATACAAATCGGTAATGCGAACGACAGTGTTGTCCATAAGTCCACGAATTTGCACATCGCCATTAAAACTTGGTTCGACAGGATTTGGAAAGGCGAAAATATCGGAATACGACTTTTTAGGTATTGACGACGATATGGCTGCCGATTGTAGTCCTTTATCGGTGATTATATAAAGTATTCCTTTGTCGTAATCGAGGCTCATTGATAGCACGTTGTTTGAGAAAATTGTCGAGTTAGTTGTGTTATACTCAGCGTATTGTGTTGTGCCATCAGCCGATATCACAAAAATTCCGCCTCCAGCCGTACCAAACCATTTCCGGTTTCCGCCATCAATCACTATTGAGTTAACTTTTTCGGTTCCAAGTAATGTCTGATAATAGCCATCGATAACCATTTGCGGTTGCCGACCATAAAACGGCTTACCCTCAAGCACATACTCCGGATTATCGTACACATAAACGCCTGCATCTGATGCTATCCAAAGTTTTCCTTCGTTGTCTTCAACAATATCGTTGATGTATGAGTTCAGATATTCGCCATTTTCGTTAGCCGGCATAAAATAGTCATAACTGTCATCGGCATTTGTTTCGGGCGTATTGTTTGTGTTGAAAACCAGAATTCCTGTTTTGCCTGGTGTGGTTAGCCAAAAATCGCCTTTGTAGGTATGTAGCATTTTGCCCAAATGCTGATCCGACAATTGGCTTTCGTAGGCATAACTATACCATTTGCCAGAAGGAGTACGGACGGCTATATAATTATCTGTATTTGAACAATTTACCCAAAGATTTCCTTTACTGTCGTAATAGCCGGAACTTATGCGAATAACTTTGTATGAATCTTGAATAACTGTATCGTTGCTTTGATGTATTAGCCAATTATAATTGCCATTGTTGTATTCAATCAAACCATAACTCCACGACGAGGCCAAAAAATGATTGCGGTTTCCGCGAGTAATAAATGATGTTACATCGCGCCCGTTTGCAAAATTGGTATTATCCATCCCAACCCAATTGTTATCAACAAATCTAAAGATACTGATTGCTTGCCCATTATTTACAGCGGTAATTCTATCTTTTCCACCTGGGGCTAAAAGCATTTCGCCATCGTTGTAAGTTATACTGAAAAATTGATTTTTACCCGGACCTGATGGCGTAAAAAACTGCTCGCCCCACCATGAGCACCGTCCTAAACCGCGACTTGCATGAGCGAACCAAACATTATGCGCGTCATCTGCGACTCCCATTCCAATCTCATAATCGGAACATTGATTTGTCGCTTCAAACTTTTCATCAAAAATATCGATATTCCAATTGGTTGTCCGCACAAGCAAACCTTTGCGACTTGTTAACGACTTAACATTCGGCAAACTATCCCAAAGCGCATCGCAACATTCGCCATCAAATGTTGAAACCCTACAAGTATAACCATCATCGTAAAATTCATTTACCAACAACTTGCCATTAAACACACAACCGGTATTATAATTATGATTAGCGTCAAACTGCGATAAAACTTCCCAATTTTTAATATCGGTAAGAAATTGATTATCAAGCCTGCCGCGCATCATTCCATTTGGTGTGAAGGCATAAAGATAATCGCCATACACGGCAGAGCAATTTATTTTCTGATAGTTTCCGTTTTCGCCTAAGATGTATGTGTCGGCAAATTCACGTTTTTCAAGATTGATGGCTGTAATGCCAAAATTGCAAGACAGGTAAGCCGTTTTGCCAACAATGCTAATATGATTAGTACGCTTATCAGTTGTAAAATCAGCATCTTTTAATCCCGACATATTGATTACTCTGTTGTTGTCATCAACAAGGTCGATATTGCCACTTGTATAAACCACAACCAAAAGATGCGACTCATCGGCATAGGCAATACAGCTAACGCCAATTTCTGACAATCCTTCAATTGGTGTAAGATGGTTAAGCGAATAATCGTCTTTGTCCAAGTAGAAGACGCTAAGATCGGTTGCACAATATGCTTTATCACCACTAACAGCCACTACACGTCCGCTGTTATAACTTAAATGGTCGCGCCACGAATTTTCCGACAATTGTGCTATTGCGTTAAAATTCAATAAAATAAACAGTAAAGTAAGAAATGAAACTTTCGTCATAATACCTTTTTGTTGAGGCGATAAATGTAAAATAAGTAAACGTTGATTGAAAGCAGATATTTTTTATGGCTTTGTTTTAATTTTGCAAATAAAGATTAATGACAAATTGCACACTACGACACCGCACAATAATCTAACTTAATACCTTCAAACTACGCTGCGCAAATTTTTCACTATATTATTGATTCTTCCCATTCGGCTCTATCAATTAGCTATATCTCCTTTGTTGCCAAACAGTTGCCGATTCACACCTACTTGTTCAGCATACGCAATTGAGGCACTACGCATACACGGCCCAATCATCGGACTATGGCTCACTATTAGGCGATTGCTCCGCTGCCACCCATGGGGCGGCAGCGGCTACGACCCTGTACCACCGCAACATTGGTGGAAAGAAAAGAAATGACTTTTTTAACATTCCTGCGTTGATAACAAACCTGCATCGCACTATTTACCTGCATTTTTCAATTTAGATTTGCATAAATATTTATCAAAATATGCTGAAAGTAGGAATAGTAGGATTACACAACGCCGATGTTTATATGAAAGCATTGGAGCAATTGCCAGCTTTCACATTTTGTGGCATCTACGACCCCAGCCTACTCATCGACCGCTACCGAACGTACAATTTCAATGTCTTCCAGTCGTTCGCCGATGTTTACGAACAATGTCAAGCCGTCATTTTTTCAATCGACGACAACATTTATATGCCATTAGTTACCGAGGCAGTCCGGCACTCGCTTGATGTCTTTTTATGTGGCGTGCACAATTTCGGTTTCGATGAGTTGCAAACACTTACGCTACTTCGCGACGAAGCCGGCACAAGCCTTGTTGTTGGGCATCCCTACATCTACACCGAAATTTATCAATATCTGCACACATATTGCAAACATCCGCTTGATATTCAGTGCATAATATCACGCAGCGATAATCATAATCTGATGTCGTTAGCGCGCACCGAAGTTAGTATGCTATTAGCATTTATGCGCACCAATGTGCATCGTGTCGCCGTCAATGTCTATTCAAGTTTCAGTAGCGTTCCCGATTCACTCCGCCTTCGCATCGATTTCGACAATGGCACTATCGGAAATCTTGTTGTCGACAAATATGGAATAGCTCCAACGCACGATATTAAAATACTAAATTACAACAACATAACACAAGCCGATTTACTTGACAACACCGTAACAAATATTTGTAGCGATAAACCCGACACACCAACATTATGGAATAGCAAATCACAAAACCAATCAATTGAATATCTGCAACTAAAATCATTCTACGATACAATCATGTGCGGTAATTGCTTGATAAATAGTATCGAAAACGAAATTCGCACACAAATAGCTTGTGAGCAAATTCGCGCCAAAATGCGTATCAATTTCAACGTCTTCTAAAAAAATGCGGACGATAAACACAAAAAATCCGCGCACAGCTTATATCCAACTTTACACATTATCTTCTCTTTATCCTCACACTCACCTATTTAAGAAAAATCCGTATTTTTTTCAAAAAAAATTGCAATAAAAACGAACAACTATCGTTTTCATAACCGCAATGCCAATTTATTTGGCGTGGTTTAGCAACTAACAAAAGAAAACTATGAAAGCAAAGCGCCCTCGCTTGCAGGTGTTAAAGTATCTTTTTGCCGACTATTTAGCCGCATTAATAGCATGGGCTTTATTCTTTGTCTATCGCAAGCGCATAGTTGTTGGCGAAACCAGCATCAACATCGACTCCATTATTTGCAGCGAACACATTATACTTTTGGGGTTCATCTTTATTCCAATTTTTTGGATTTTACTATACTATATTGCTGGCGATTACGACAAAATCTACCATCGCTCGCGACTAAAAGAACTTGGCAACACCATCTTTATCTGTACTTTTGGTGTGATAATGATATTTTTCTCCCTAATACTTGATGACACCATAATAGCAAATCATAACTACTACTCATCATTCCTGTATCTGCTTGGTTGCCATTTTAGTATAACTTACACTTTCCGGTTTCTTCTTACAAATGCCATCGTTCATAAAATCCGCAACCGCGAAATTGGTTTCCCAACACTAATTATTGGTAGCGGAGAGCAAGCCTACAAACTATATCACGACCTTAGCAGCAAGCCAAAATCGGCTGGCGAATATTTTGTTGGCTACATTGCCGTCAATGGCAGCAGAAGTATTGAGCTTAGCAAGGTTCTCCCCAATATGGGCAATCTCGGCAATCTGATTTCTGTCATCAACGACCAGAAAATTGAAGAGGTTATTATCGCCATTGAGCCACACGAGCGTTCAAAAATCAAACAAATTGTGGTTAAAGTCAAATCGACAAATGTCGAAATCCGCGCGGTACCCGATATTTTAGACATTGTATCAGGAAATGTGAAAATGTCGTCGATATTTGGAGTTCCACTCATTGAAATGTCGCACGACACTATGCCTGCTTGGCAAACAAACGTTAAGCGAATGATTGATGTCGTAGTATCGCTAATAGCCATAATTGTCTTAATACCAATATATATTGTATTGGCTGTTTGTGTGAAATGCTCATCAAAAGGCCCTGTTTTTTATTGTCAAGAGCGATTAGGACGATATGCCAAACCATTCAAAATCATTAAATTCAGAACAATGTATGTTGATGCGGAAAAAGACGGTCCCGCACTATCGCGCGATGGAGACCCTCGCATTACACGCATTGGCCGCTTTATGCGGAAAGTCAGGTTTGATGAACTGCCACAATTTATCAATGTCCTAAAAGGCGATATGTCGCTTGTCGGACCTCGCCCTGAACGTCAGTTTTATATTGAACAAATTGTGCAACGCGCACCTCACTATTACACGGTTTTCAAGGTCCGTCCGGGCATAACTTCATGGGGACAGGTAAAATACGGCTATGCACAAAATGTTGACGAAATGATTGATCGGCTTAAATACGATATTATATACCTCGAAAATATGTCGCTCTACCTCGATATAAAAATCCTGATTTACACCATACGCATAATCTTCGAAGGTTCAGGAAAATAATTACTAAATTACTGAACTTAAAAAAATTGGTTACGAAATAAGAAGCGAAAATTTAATTCTCAACTCTGGTTTTCTTCCTATTTACTTGCATAATAATGGAAGTGCGAACCAAAACGCTCAAATGCCGCGCGGTCCAAATCTTCGCGCACACTTGGGTGAGCAACGCTGATAATAAGTTTTGCACGCTCTTGCATTGTGCGTCCATACAAATTGACAGCTCCATATTCGGTTACAAACCAATGAATATGGAAACGTGTTGTAACCACACTTGCACCAGGAGTTAGCGTTGGCACAATCTTGCTGATGCCTTTTTTGGTAATTGACGGCATTGCAATTATCGCCTTTCCACCTTTAGCACGCGATGCTCCATAAATAAAATCAATTTGGCCACCTGCGCCAGAGAATTGTTTTGTCCCGATTGAGTCGGCACAAACCTGACCAGTAAGGTCAATTTCGATAGCCGAATTGATGGCAGTCATTTTGGGCTGTTGTGCGATGATGAATGGGTCGTTTGTATAGGCCACGTCTTGCATTAGCACTTGCGGATTATTATCTACAAAATTGTAGACTTTGTTTGTTCCGAGTAAAAATGTTGACACAATCTTGCCGCGATCAAGGGCTTTATTAGCACCATTTATTACGCCTTTTTCAACCAGTTTCAGAACACCATCAGCAAACATTTCGGTATGCAATCCGAGGTTTTTATGATTTTCCAAACAAGCCAATGTAGCATTTGGCAACGAGCCTATACCAAGCTGTAGGCAAGCGCCGTCGTCAATCAGTTCGGCACAATGTTTACCAATGGCAAGGTCGGTTTCTGATGGTTCTTCGTAGAATTTTTCAATCAATGGCGAATCATCTTCAACAAAAATATTGATACGACTCATCGGAATCATAGCTTGCCCAAAGGCGCGAGGCGCATTTTTGTTGACAACTGCGATAACATAATCGGCAACTTCCATTGCGGCAAGGCACGCGTCAACTGAGGTTCCAAGCGATACAAAGCCGTGCTCGTCGGGTGGGCAAACTTGAATCATTGCCACATTGCACGGCAAGTATCCCTCGCGATAAAGACGTGCCGCCTCGCCTAAAAATACTGGAATATAATCGGCATAACCGGCTTGCACATTTTTTCGAGTATTTGCGCCAACAAAAAAAGCATCGTGCTGAAAAACGCCCTCAAACTCAGGTGCTGAGTAAGGCGCATCGCCTTCAGTGTGAAAATGATGGATATGAACATCGTGCAATTCACCATTGCGCCCACGGTCGCACATTGCTTTTATAAGCACTTGTGGAGCATTTCCAATCGCACTCAAATGTATATGGTCGCCCGATTTTATAACCTTTACAGCCTCAGCTGCCGAAACAAATTTAATCGCAGTATTCATATTCATTTTTCTGTATTATTATACATTCCAAAAACGAAGTGCAAAAGTATATTTTTTCTTTGTTATACAATAGAAAAGTGAATTTTTATTGCATTTTTTATGATTATGTGATTATTGCATAAATATACAACAAGATTGGGAGCAAATATGCTGACAATAAGTTGAGTACTTAAATATCAACGTACAAAAATTGTTTTTCCGACGCGCAAAACGGTTGTAGGCTTTATGCCATTTAGTTTACATAATATGCCAACCGTAGTGCCATTTTTGTGAGCTATCCCACTCAGTGTATCACCCGGTTTAATTTTGTAAGTTTTGTGCTGCGATTCTGCATACGATTCTTCATCGGTTTGTCCATAGTGCGAGTAGATGCTAAAATAATGCTTTTTAATGGTGTATAAGGTGTCACGCAATTGTCCATTCTGAAAATCTATAAGCCGCTCCGCATCAAACGATTGGCCATGATACCTGACTTCAAAATGCAAATGAGAGCCAGTGCTGCGTCCCGTATTTCCGCCTTTGCCAATAATCTCGCCCGCTTTTACAATCTCACCTACTTGCACATTACGCGCCGACAGATGCGCATAATACGTTTCCAAGCCATTGGCATGCCGCAAAACAATTAAATTACCATATCCGCCAGTGCGTTTTGAGTATTCCGACACCCTCACTTTGCCATCAAAAGCGGCCCGCACGGGGTCGCCAACTTCAAGTTTCACATCAGTTCCGTTATGGTTGCGCCCATGCCTGAAACTATATCGCGATGTTATCCTTCCGACTATTGGCGCGCAAAATGAATGTGTTGAATCGACAAGCATAAGATCGATTTCGTCTGGCAATTCCGATAGTGGCACATCTTTGTAAGAATGAATTTTGTCGTTCCAGAAAAGTGTATCTAAATCGTTGTCATTAATTACGGGGCGTCCGAAATCGACATAATCCCACGTTTTATCGTTATAAAGAACAATCTTCACAAATTTATCATCGGTATCGACCGTATCAATTGGCTCTGGCAAAAAGTTTGGAATTTGTTGTTCGTCGGGGCCTATAACTTGATCTTCTTCAATATCGTTTGCGTCATATTCTTGTGCAAAAGCCATATTTAAAGCCGATGCACACATTGCAAATAAAAATATCTTTTTCAAAATTCAATTTTTTAGGTTACAAATATCAGAATTTGTATAAAACACAAGCTATTCAAAGCGAATAAAAATCAACTGTACGCTAACATTACATAATCTCAAACAAAAAAAGGCCGCAGATGGCGACCTTTTTTTTGAATTATACAAAAGTACTATTCGGCTTTTGGCTCTTCGGCACTTGTTTCTGCAGCTGGTTCGTCTTTAACTTCAACCGCATCAGCAACAACTGCATTATCAGTTTTTTTAGCTGATGAACGGCGGCGGCGAGTTGATGTTTTCTTAGCGGATTCGTCTGACGATTGAGTATAATTTGTGTTATAGTCAACCAATTCAATAATGCACATTTCAGCACTGTCGCCAACACGTGTGCCAGTTTTCAGAATACGAGTATAACCGCCCGGACGGTTTCCAACTTTAACTGCAACATCGCGGAACAATTCAGCAACACTTTCTTTATTTTGAAGGTAGCTAAATACAACACGACGCGAGTGGGTTGAGTCAACTTTTGATTTAGTAATCAAAGGCTCAACATACATTTTAAGTGCTTTAGCTTTGGCAACTGTTGTTTGAATGCGTTTGTGCAAGATAAGTGATGTTGCCATATTTGACAGCATGGCGTCTCTGTGCCCTGCTTGTCTTCCTAAGTGATTAAAACTTTTATTGTGTCTCATCGCTATTAATCTTTCTCAAGTTTATACTTACTGATGTCCATTCCGAAAGTAAGGTTCATCGAGTCCAACAAATCCTCCAACTCTGTCAACGATTTTTTACCAAAGTTACGGAACTTCAACAAGTCGTTTTTGTTGTAGGTGCACAAATCGCCTAATGTTTCAACATCAGCTGCTTTTAAGCAGTTAAGAGCTCGTACCGATAAGTCCATATCGATAAGTTTTGTCTTAAGCAGTTGGCGCATGTGCAAGATTTCCTCATCAAATTCTTCTGTTTGATATTTCTCTGTTGAATCAAGAGTGATTTTTTCATCAGAGAATAGCATAAAGTGATAGATAAGGATTTTTGCGGCTTCGTTCAATGCGTCTTTCGGAAGTATTGAACCATCTGTTTTAATTTCAATTACCAACTTTTCGTAGTCGGTTTTTTGTTCTACACGGTAATTTTCAACACTATACTTCACATTGCGGATCGGAGTATGTATTGAGTCGATGGCAATAACGCCAAAGGGGGCGTCAACGGGCATATTCTCTTCAGAGGGAACATAGCCGCGGCCTTTATTAACTGTCAGTTCCATTTGCAGTTTTACCGACGGGTCAAGGTTGCAAATCACCAATTCAGGATTTAGTACCTCGAATCCGCTCAGGAAACGCGCGATGTCACCAGCAGTAAATGTTTCTTGATCAGCAATTGAGATCGATACTTTTTCATAGTCGATGTCTTCAATTTGCTGTTTAAATCTCACTTGTTTCAGGTTCAGAACTATTTCAGTTACATCTTCTTTAACACCAGGGATTGTCGAAAATTCGTGGTCAACACCAGCAATTTTGATTGTGGTGATAGCAAAACCTTCGAGCGATGACAACAATATGCGACGCAATGCGTTGCCGACTGTTTGTCCATAACCCGGTTCAAGTGGGCGGAACTCAAATTTACCAAAGCGGTCGTCTTGTTCCAGCATTATTACTTTGTCGGGCTTTTGAAAAGCTAAAATTGCCATAATTAATAATTACTTAGAGTAAAGTTCAACAATCAATTGTTCTTCGATATGCTCAGGAATATCGCTACGTTCAGGAACATTTAAGAATTTTCCTGAGATCGGAAGAGCA
>CALBPW010000198.1 GCA_937899145.1 uncultured Bacteroidota bacterium | reverse complement strand
GCATAACCTCGCGAATCTCGCCGCTCTCAACAATCAGTGCCGTCTGCACGCGTTTCTTTATCGACACCAGATAGTGGTGGATTGCGCTCACGGCCAGCAGCGACGGAATGGCGGCGTGCTGTTCGTCTATGTTTCTGTCTGTCAGAATGATATAGTTGACACCTTTGTCAACCGACTGCTCAGCCTCGCGGCAAAGGGCGGTCAGAGCGGCCTTCATTCCCTCAACGCCTTTCGACTTATCGAACAGAATATCAAGTTTTTCGGTGTTGAAACCTTTGTAGCGGATATTGCAGAGCGTGTCGAGTTCGGTGTTGGTGAGCACGGGCTGCGGCAGACGCACCATTTTGCAGTGCGACTCGTTGGGCGACAGAATGTTCATTCCCACGGCGCCAATGTACTCGGTAAGCGACATTACCAACTCCTCGCGGATTGGGTCGATTGGCGGGTTTGTAACCTGCGCGAACTGCTGGCGGAAATAGTTGAAAAGCAACTGTTTGCGTTGCGACAGAACGGCCAGTTGCGTGTCGTTGCCCATTGACGAGAGCGGCTCCTGCGCGGTGGTGCACATTGGCGCAATGGTGCGCTCAACGTCTTCGCGCGTGAAGTCGAAGCAGCGCAGGCGGCGCTGAAAATCGGGCACGGTGTTTTCGGCGTGGCGGCCGCTGTGCAGTTTGCCCAACTCTATCCGGTTGGTTTCGAGCCATTTGGTGTAGTTGCAGCCGTCGGCCAACTGCTTTTTGATTTCATCGTTGCTTAAAATCCGGCCAGTCTCGCTGTCCACAATCAGAATCTTGCCAGGCTGCAGGCGTCCGTTGTGCTCAATTTTTTCGGCGCCGATATGAATGCAGCCCGCCTCCGAAGCCAGAATCAGACGACCGTCGGTGGTAATGGTGTAGCGCGCGGGGCGCAGACCGTTGCGGTCGAGCATACCGCCAGCATAGCGGCCGTCGGTGAAAATGAGCGCGGCCGGGCCGTCCCACGGCTCCATCAGAATCGAGTGATACTCATAGAAGGTTTTGAGGTCGGCACTTATCGGGTTTTTCTCGTTGAACGATTCTGGAACCATCATCGCCATTGCGTGAGGCAACGACATGCCGGAACGGACAAAAAATTCAAGCGCATTGTCGAACGATGCGCTGTCGCTCATATCGGGCTGAATGATAGGTGAGAAGTTGCGCATATCGCCTAACGCCTCCGACGACAGCACACTCTCGCGGGCCTCCATCCAACTGCGGTTGCCGCGTATGGTGTTGATTTCGCCATTGTGAGCAAGCATACGGAACGGCTGCGCTAATGCCCATGTAGGGAAAGTGTTGGTGCTGAAACGTGAGTGAACAAGTGCTAAACCGCTCGTAAAGTTCTGGTTTGCAAGGTCGGGGTAGTACTCGTGCAGTTGCGTTGGCGAGAGCATTCCTTTGTAAACAATAATGCGATTTGATAGCGAAACAATGTAAAACTGTTCATCGTTGATTTGCCGTTCGATGTTTTTGCGAAGCAGGTAAAGCTCTGTTTCAAAACGATTTACGTCGATGCTGCCAGTAACAAATATTTGCACAATTTGCGGTTCGGCAGCTTTGGCCGCATCGCCTAAAATATCGGAGTTGACAGGCACATTGCGCACTTTTAGTAGTTCGAATCCTGCTTTTTCCGTTTCAGATTTTATGATGCTTAAATATTTGTCGGATAGTGTTTTATCTTTTGGTAAGAAAATCATTCCGACACCATATTTCAATTTTTCGGGCACTGCAATTCCTTGTAGCAGAATAAATTCGTGCGGAATTTGTAGCAAGATGCCTGCACCATCGCCACTTTTGTTGTCAGCAGCCTCAGCACCTCGATGTTTCATGTTGTCGAGAATTGTAAGCGCGTCTGTTACAAGCTGATGGCTTTTGTTTCCTTTTAGGTCGACAAGCAAGCCGACCCCGCAAGCGTCGTGCTCATTTTCCCGTTGGTATAATCCAATATCTTTCATGTTCATTTTTCATTTTTCTGATTACAGACATTAAGACCACAGACAACTGTGTGTACTTGCGTATTTCAGGTTGTCTGTAGTCTGTGAGTTGCTGTTTATTTAGTTGATAAACAGTAGTTCACGATACTTCGGTAATGGCCACATATCGTTGTCAACAACCTCTTCAAGTTTGTCAATGGGACGGCGAATGTCGAAGAGTGATTCTGCAATCTGATAATAAGCCATCGCCTTATCGTATTCATCTTCAATCTTATTGGCCTCTTTGCGGGCCTTAATCATTGCATCAACTTTAGTATTGATGTCGGCAATGCGGTCGGCAATTTCTTCGACAATCGAAATTTCGACGGCTGCAAGTTTTTGGTAGCGGTCGGGGAAAAGAGCTTTCATCTTCTCGATGTTCTCCAAAAGTTTTGTCTGGTAGGCGATGGCAGCCGGAATTATGTGGTTTGTAGCCATACGCCCCATCACGCGAGCCTCAATCTGCACTTTTTTGGTGTATGTTTCCCAGCGCACCTCGTTTCGCGCCTCAAGTTCTTTTTCGCTGTAAACACCTGTGCGAGTGAACATTTCGATGTTTTGTTTTTCGGTAAAGGCTTTAAACATTTGCGGAACGCAAGTTTCAACATCAAGTCCGCGGCGTTTTGCTTCCACTTGCCACTCGTCGCTGTAGCCGTTTCCATCGAAGCATATAACATCGATTATTGTTTTAATGATTGGCTTCAGAACGTCCATAAATGCGATGTTCATCGGTTTTCCTGCTGCCATTTCTTTATCAACTGATTTTTTGAAATTGACAAGTTGGTCGGCAACGGCGGCGTTGAGGGTTGTCATGGCGTTGGCACAGTTTGCGCTTGAACCAACGGCACGGAACTCAAAACGGTTGCCGGTGAAGGCGAATGGCGATGTGCGGTTGCGGTCTGTGTTGTCGATGAGG
>CALBPW010000197.1 GCA_937899145.1 uncultured Bacteroidota bacterium | reverse complement strand
GCACAAATACTTATGTTTGTTAGTTGTCTGATAAACAATAGTGTTTATATTAGCAGACAAATTTTACAACTATGAGAAAAAGAATCTTATTTACATCATTAACAGCATGTTTGGCTTTATCATCAGTAGCAGTAGTTGCTGCCGACGATTCATTTTCAGTATCAGAATTGGCCCCAATCTATCGTAATTATGCCGATCCTTTGTTTACAAGTGTAGGTTCGTTTATGGGAGCTGGCTGGTCGCATACAGCCGAGGCTCATAAATTTCCGGGTTTCGATTTGACAATTGGCGCGACATTCGCAAAAATCCCATCATCGGTAGGAACTTTTAATTTGGGCAACATTGGCTTAGACAAAAATAAATATTATGGAGAAAACAATACACCGGTAGAGAAATTAACCGCTCCAACATTTACCAATGACGGAGCTGTTAAGGCACCGGAATTATATCGCAATTTGGCTGGAAAACAGGAAATTGAAATTCCAATGCTTGATGGTAACGACCTCGGCTTTTTAGGCGTGCCTTTATTGCAAGTTGGCGTTGGCTTGCCTTTAGGAACTGAAATCCAGGTGCGTCTTATGCCCGGAGCAAAATCAATTGTCGATAAACTTATGGATGCCGAAGATTTTTCAGTTGACAAATTATCGATGTGGGGAGTGGGTGTAAAACACGATATAAAACAATGGATACCAGTAATTTCGCATGTTCCATTTTTGCAAATCTCGTGTCAATTGACTTACTCTCAATTTAAATCAGAATTTTCAGGCGAAAAACTATCGCTTAAACCATCAGATTTTAAATCAACTTTGTCCGATGCCGGTCAAAGTTGGAATGACCAATCGATTGCTGTCGGCATTAGTTCATTTACAGGAACTTTGTTAGTTGGTGCATCGCTGCCAATTTTTCAACCGTATTTAGGACTTGGCTTTAACAATTGCAAAAATACAACGCAGTTGAATGGCTCTTATCCGAAATTTACTTATAAAGAAAATTCATCGTTGGACTATGAAGTAGAAAAAGACCCTGTAGATGTTGAAGTTAAAGATACCCATTTGAATACAATGATGGGCTTCAGACTAAAATTGGCAGTTGTGGCTCTCTATTATCAGTTTGATATTCAACCCGATTACAAAACTCATACAGCCGGGCTTGCCATTACAATTCGATAAATTATTGTAAAAATATTGCAGGCGAGCGGCAGAAAAGCCGCTCGTTTTTTTTGTGTAACAATTGCAATCGGTTTTTCTATTTGTCTATCTTCGCCACTTTGTGAAAGTTCGAAAAAACAAAAGAAAACGCTTGAAGGCTTTCTTTTTGAAGCCGATCGATAAAATACATAACTGTCAGAAAATGAGTAAGAAAACCACGCAAAATAACGATTGGAAAGACAGATTGAATGTTGTTTATTCCACCAATCCCGATTTTCAGTATGAAACTGAAGCCGACGAGCGGCAAGAAACGCTTCAGCCGAGCCGGCAAAATCTGAAAGTCAGTATCGACCGCAAGCAACGCGCAGGTAAATCGGTAACACTTGTCCAAGGTTTTGTCGGTACCGCTGACGACCTTAAAGAACTTGCTAAAATGCTGAAAAGCAAATGTGGAGTAGGAGGATCGGCGAAAGATGGCGAAATTCTTATTCAAGGCGAGTTTAAGCAAAAAGTTTACGATTTGCTTGTGCAGGCAGGCTACAAAGCAAAAATGTCGGGAGGAAATTGATGGGTAAGCAGCTGATAGTCGCCGTTACGCACCATCGCAAGTTTGGTGTAACATTGGTGCCGTATGTGATAACACCAAGCAATGGCGATTCGCTTTATTCTGTTATCGATAAGGCCACAACAATCAATATTGCTGAGGTTGATGGCTATTGCGACGATTTTGGAACGCTACTTAAACTTTCGGCTACCATCGACGATATGTACATTGCCCGTCTATTCTCAAAAGAGCCGCCGCGCGACTTTCTGCGCCGTGTTGATGCGCAATTTATTGAAGCGCACGTTCGCCCTCACATGGAGTATCGACTAAAAAAAATGCTTGCTATTATTGTTAATAATCATATTCGGCTTTTTTATAAGGATTTTAAATATAATCAAATTTATTTGGCCGACGAAATTGCTGTTGCACAAGGAAAATCGCAGGTTTTATTTCTTTTTGACAGAAACGAAAATGGCATTAGATATAGGATAGCAATTGATTATGGTGATTATTATGATAAATTGAAGGGTAAGACTTCTATTGTTATTACCGATAGTAAGCCATGCAATGTGGTAATCAATCGCACTCTTTACAGATTTGATGATATTGATAGCAAAAAATTTGAACCTTTTCTGAAAAACGATTTTATTCATATCCGAAAAGAAACGGAACTTGTTTATTTTGAGAAGTTTATACGCAATGCGATTAAAAATTTCAAAGTAAAGGCAACAGGATTTGAAGTGAAAATTGAGAATGTGCCGCCAAAACCAATTCTTGATTTCGAATATGATATTCAAAATCAGGCTGTTTTAATTTTGAAATTTGCCTATGCCGGCAATGTGATTTTTCCGTATAGCACCGAGCGGGCGTTCGCCGATTTTTATCATAATGCCGGCGATGTTCGGTTTGTAAAAATGTTTCGTCAGAAAGACATTGAGCTTCAGCTGGTTGCGAAACTGAAAGATTTGGGCTTTGGCTCGAGCGATGGCGTTAATTTTTATGCAATTCCCGAAAAACCATTGTCGCCGGAAGAACAATTTTATTTTTCTATTGAAAAGGTTAATGAATGTGCCGATGAACTGTCGGATGCCGGATTTGTTGTAAATCAAAAATTTTCAGAATGTAACTATTATATTGGTAAAATCAGTCTGAATTTGACTGCAAAATTGGAAAACGATTGGTTCGATATTTATGGTGTCGTAACTTTAAATGGATTTACAATTCCGTTTATGCAGTTGAAACGCAATATTTTAAAACAAATTCGCGAATACGAATTGCCTGACGGAACAATTGTTATTTTACCAAAAGAATGGTTTTCGCGTTTTAATAAAATTTTTCATCAATCGGCGGAAAGCGCCGGGAAATTGAAAGTTAATAAGCAACTGTTTGAACTTATTAACGAATCCGGTATAGCTTCGCCCGAAGCCATGGCAATACATAATTTGTTTGATGTCAATAATTTACCGAAGGAGACACTGCCAAATGGCTTGAATGCTACGCTTCGCCCGTATCAGCTTGCAGGATATTATTGGATGAAACAACTGAAACGCAACAATTTTGGTGGTTGCTTAGCAGATGATATGGGACTTGGAAAAACTTTGCAGACTTTAACGTTATTGCTTGATAGTAAGCAAAATAGCGAAGTTGCAGAGTCTGCAAAACCTCAAAATATTCAATTTTCACTTTTTGATGAGCCTCAAGTGCAATCTGTAAGTAAATGCTGTACAAGTTTGATTGTCATGCCTTTATCGTTGATACATAATTGGCAAAACGAGGCTCAAAAATTTGCTCCAAGTTTAAGAGTATTGCCTCATGTTGGAAATAATCGCACACGTAACCCGTTGATATTTGGCAGATTTGATATAGTAATTACAACTTATGGCACACTGCGCAACGATGTTGATGTTTTGAAAAATTTTCAGTTCAACTATATCATTTTAGATGAAAGTCAAGCAATTAAAAATCCGGCATCGAAAAATTATCAGTCAGCTGTTCAGTTGCAATCAAAATATAAGTTGATGCTGACAGGAACGCCAATTGAAAATAGTTTGGTCGACCTTTGGGCACAAATGAATTTTGCTAATCCGGGTTTGCTTGGTGATTTACAGTATTTTAAAGATGAGTACGTGCAACGTGTCGAACGCGATGCTTATGGCGGAGACGCAAAACAGTTGCAAAAACTGATTGAACCTTTTGTTTTACGACGTACTAAAAAACAGGTTGCCAAGGAGTTGCCTCCAAAAACTGAACAAATTCGGTATTGTGAAATGGAGCAAGACCAACAGATTCTTTACGAAACTAAAAAATCGGAGGTGCGAAATGAAATTTTAGCCAATATTAACCATAAGCGTTCTTTGACGGTTTCCGCATTGATCTTGAAATCGCTTACACTTTTGCGCCAAATAGCTTGCCATCCTAAAATTTTGAATCTTGAGCAGTCGTCGGCAAAGTTTGATGAGGTGATACGAGTTTTGGAAACGGTAATTTCTGAAGATCATAAAGTGTTGATTTTTAGTTCGTTTGTGAAATGTCTTGAACTATACAAGCAATATTTTGACGAGCATAGCGTTGGCTACGAGATGTTAACAGGCGATACTAAAGACCGCAATGCTGTTGTTGCTAACTTTCAGAATAACAGTAATATAAAAGTTTTTTTAATTTCGTTGAAAGCGGGTGGTGTGGGGCTAAATTTAACAGCTGCCGATTATGTTTTCATTCTCGATCCGTGGTGGAATCCTGCTACCGAAAATCAAGCAGTCGACCGAGCCTATCGTATCGGACAAGACCGTAACGTCTTCGTTTACAAGTTTGTAACAGTTGGAACAATTGAGGAAAAAATCATCAATTTGCAAAGTCGTAAAAGTGATTTGGCAAGTATTGTCACCGGTAATGACACGTTAAAAGACTTGAGTAACGAACAAATATTGGAACTTTTTGAGTGATTATTCACCTCAATCCTTTTTTGAAGTTAAATGACGAAGTTCCCTTTATGCCTTCCGATGTAGAAAGTAATTTTAGTAGATGTGTAAGATGTTGGTTGTCTGCCTGTTCGTGCCGTAGGTCGATTAAGAATCTGTTGAAACCTTTTGCGCGTAACTTGTTGGTGTACTGCGTTATGCAAACTGGATTTTCAGGCGAAATTATTGTGATTCCATCGGCCCGGTAGCGAATGTATCTGTTTTTGTTCTCGTCAGTAAAAGTGTTACTTGTGAGTTTTACAGGCATTCGCGAACTGAATAGATGCGGACGGAAATACATAGAAATCACCATGTTACGGCATGCGCCCGTTAGCATATTTTCGTATTCGTTTTCAATGGGATTTATGAACCATTCGGCGCCTTGCTTCTGTAGCCATAGCACTGCGGCATCGTTGTAGGCGTACACATTTTCGTTTGTCGCAAACCGGCATTGCGGTGGTAATAATTTCATTTGTGATAAATGGCTAATAACGAATTTGTTAAATCCTTTTTGCCGAATTGCTATACATAATTTTGCAATTTCTTCAATTTTGGTTTCACTGATGAAAACTGGTAGTTCAATCCAAATTTTATGTAAAATGGAAGGCTGCTTTATTTCTGTGTTTAATAGATTTTTCCATTCGGAAATTGGTAGCGAAACAATGATTTTGTCAACTTTTTGAAGGGTGCTGCAATTAAACCATTCAAGGTCATCTATGCGAACAAAAGTCTCGTTTTTTGATTTGATAATCAGTTGCTTTCGTATTTTGTCGATGATGTTTTTCTTCATCATTTGTGGCATTTTTTGTTCGCTTGTGGCAGCGGTTGGTAGCTCAGTGCAAAATTTTTTATTGCGGTAGGCAGTTAGATAGATGTCGGTGCCTTTTGATGCCGGGCCACGAAATCCTTTGGCAGTGTATGTGTTGTCTGTAACTCGGTAATTGTCAAGCATAAACGCAGTTTGGTCAACATCGTTATCGGTTCTTATTCTAAGTCTGTTCCCTTTCTCTAATTTTATGTTTGATGTAAAAATAATTGTGCCATCATGACAATCAATAACTTGACCAATGCGAATGCCTGTATTTGGATTATCGGCTATCGCATCACCTATTTTGTCGCCCATAAACCATTCGGTTTTTGGTCGGCTAAGGTCATCTATGTCTGTTATATTTAATTTATTATCAATAACTTGTCTGTATGCGATTGCAACTGTATAAACGTATTCGCCAGATTTTAATCTGCCTTCAACTTTCAGCGATGCAACTCCAATTTTTGACAGGTCTTTTATTTTGGTAATCAGTTGGTTATCTTTCATGCTGAAGAAAGTGCGTTTTTCACCATTGCAATTGTAAAAACGTCTGCAAGGTTGAGTGCACAGCCCGCGGTTTGCGCCAGCTCCGCCAAGATAACTGCTGAATTGGCAAAGTCCTGATATTGAGTAACATAATGCTCCGTGAATAAAAATTTCGGTTTCTATTTTTGTGCGTTCTTGTATCAATTTTAACTCGTTGAAAGTAAGTTCGCGAGCAAGTACAACTCGTTTAAAACCAATCTGTTGACAATAGTTTGCACCAACAGAATTGTGTGTGGCCATTTGTGTGCTTGCGTGTGCTATAAGTTTCGGAAAATATTGGCGCATTATACCGAAAACGCCCCAATCTTGTATTATAATTCCTGTAATTTGCTGATTTGAAAGGAAATACAATGTGTCAAGTAATGCTCCGATTTCGTTGTTTTTGATGACAATATTTAGTGTCACATAAACTTTTATATGATTTTGCGCAGCTAATTTGCAAACCGTTTTAAATTGGTTTTGTGTGAAGTTTGCAGCGCGTCCACGGGCATTAAAACCTTTGAGCCCCAAGTAGATAGCATCGGCTTTGCCTTCAATTGCAGCAAAAAGACTTTCGGTATTGCCTACGGGTAATAGTAATTCTGGTTTATTTTGTTGTTTATCAGCGTGTTGCATTAGTCTGTGCGTGAATTGGTGTAGTTGCGCCAACGATTGATTACTATTGCAAAATTTTCGGGCAGTTCAGAGTTGAACATCATTTGCTCGTGTGTTTCGGGATGCACAAAACCTAATTCTTTTGCGTGCAATGCCTGTCCGGGCAGAAGTGCGAAGCAATTATTGATAAATTGCTTGTATTTGCTAAATGTTGTTCCTTTCAAAATCTCATTGCCTCCATATTCGGGGTCGTTAAATAGCGGATGGCCAATATGTTGCATGTGTGCGCGAATTTGATGTGTGCGCCCTGTCTCAAGCCGGCATTCTATAAGTGTAACATAATCAAAGCGTTCAAGTACGTGATAATGTGTAACTGCGTGTTTGCCATGTTCGCTGCCTTCCGGGAAAACGTCCATAATCTTACGATTGCTGAGGTTGCGACCAATGTTTCCGACAATTGTGCCTTCGTTTTCTTCAAAATTGCCCCAAACCAATGCTACATAACGCCTGTGCGATGTGTGATGGAAAAACTGCTTGGCAATGTGTAACTTGGCATTGTCGTTTTTTGCTATTACAAGCAAACCTGATGTGTTTTTGTCGATGCGGTGGACAAGTCCCGGTCGTGCGTCGCCACCATTAAAAATGGGTAAATCCTTGTATCTGAATGCTAAAGCATTGATTAGCGTGCCAGTGTAGTGCCCATAACTTGGGTGAACAACCATTCCGGCCGGTTTATTAACAATAACAAAACTATCGTCCTCAAAAACAACATCAAGCGGTATGTCTTCAGGTATTATCTGAATTTCGCGTGGTGGATAGGTCAGCATCACTTGAATAATGTCGTCGGGCTTTATTCGGTAGTTCGATTTTACAGCGTTACCATTAACAATAATACCTCCGGCATCAGCGGCTGCTTGAATTTTTGAACGCGACGCATTTTCAATTTTTGCTTGTAAAAATTTATCGATGCGTAGCAAACCTTGTCCTTTGCTCACCTCAAATCGATAATGCTCAAAAAGATTGGTATTCAGACTGTTATCAGATTTCTCTAATTCTTCATCGTCTAAATCTTCAAAATCTTCAAGTTCGTTATCTATTGCCATTTTGCCGATTATTGTTTAATAAACTTTAAAATCGATGTGTGATTGTTGAAATTTACTTTTATAATGTAAAATCCTGATTTTAAATCGCTTACGTCGATATTTGCGGAAGTCGTGGATTTTATTAGTTGTCCGCAATTGGTATAAATACAAATTTCAACGCTGTCAGTGTATAATCCATTGATTGTCAGTGATGTTTTTGTGGGGTTTGGAAAAACTGATAATTGGCAATTGTCAACTATTTTTTCATCTATATCTGATTGAAAATCACCGAAAATCGGTCTTAGCCTTAGCGAGCCGCTAAAACTTGTTGGTAGCCAAACGCCTGTTGTGTTGTAGAAAATTTTGTTTTGGCTATATCGATTTACGTCCCAGCCAACATTCAGCCGTAAATCGTTTGTTTGTTGCCAACCTACAAAAACGCTTTTATCAACATAAAGAGGATTGCTGAATTTGAAGTTCATAAATTCGTTGGCAATGCCAGTAAAATCGGGGCGGACAGCTTCTTCTGATAGTATTTGTTTTCCGGGTTTGCCGCCATTATTTTCCCACGCGCAAATGTAAAAACTCGATGCCGCACTTTCAATCGGATTGCTTGGCAAAAAGCAGATGCTCAATCCGCTCAGATAATCGGCTTTGTAGGGTGTATAAAGATACGCCACTTGCGACGACGCTGCATCAACTCCGTAGGCGTTTTCGGCTGTTCCATCATCGTATGAATAGTAGTTTCCGAAGTGCTGGTATGTGTAGAATTTATTGTTTCCTGCAATAAGTTCGTCTTTATCCGGATATAGCTCACATTCAAACAGATACGTTGCTTCTTTGCGGTCATCGTACACAATCGGGTTTTCATCGTACGAATAAACAATGTTTGTGTTGTATTGTGCGCCGTAATTGCTTGAACCTAAGGTGATTGAGTCGTTTAGCCATGTGTTGTTATCAACGTCTTTTATGCGAATGCGCACTTCTGCTTTCATATCGTTTTGCCAATGGTTTCGCAGATGTATGCCAATTCGTGTGTTCTCTGTTTCGATAGCCGATGTGTAGTGACGCCATGGTATTGATGTGAAATTTTTTAGCATTGTAACGGCAGGCTCAACAAACGCGATATCGTAAAATACAGTGTCAGAGGCAGAACGATTGTCGTTTAAATACACAAAGTCAATATTCCAATGGTCGCAATTGATGGTTGCCGACGGGTTGAAACTGCCTGCTAAACTTGCGTAGTTGAAAAATCGGAATTGAAATTTGTTGGTAAAATATTTTGCTTCGTTGATTGGCAACATTACAAGTGCAAATTCCAGTGTATCAGGTCTATTAGGCGCAATATGAAGAGTGTTTTTGCGGAAATTTGCGTAGTCAGTTCCTGCCGACGCCCAAATGTTTGTCCATTTGCCATCGCCGGCAGTTATTTGTAAAATAAGCGAGTCGTTAACCTCGGGTGCATTGCCGTTGCCTTGTGGCTGATAATAGAAACTTAGATATGTACTTGTGCTATCAGCGCAACTTAAATCGATATAGTTGGATGTCAGAAAATCAGACAGATAAGGAGAACTTGACGCGTGTTCGTAATGCAGACCATCGGCGTCAACCGCATCAAAAGTGGCAACACCAACTGAATATGGATTTATGCCGAAATTATTATTAATGTTAACTCCACGGTTTGTCCAAAGTGTAGGGTCGGGAGTTGAACTATCGTAGCTGAAATCGTCGATGAACGGCAATTGCAAAGTTGACGAAACACTACGTAAAATGGTTTGATATTGTTTATTATCAGTGTTTTGCGCAATTGTTGGCATTAGATATTCTTGCGCTTGTAGGGCAATGATACCAATACTCAAACCTAACGTAAATATCAGTTTTTTAATCATTTAGATTGATGGCTTCAATATTGTTTGATTTTTCGGGTGTTAACCAAATGTCTATTCGCGCTCCAATTGGTGCGCGCGATTCTTTTCCAGTGTAGGCTGGCGCTTGCTTGTACACTTTTGCATTTATAGTGTCGGCGGGCGAAAAAGCATCAATTATTGTAACATTGCCAACATTCAGATAGGCATTGTTTAACTCATTGGCAGCTTCAAAATAGGTCATTCCAGTAAGATTTGGCAGCGGAATGGTATAGTTGTTTTCGTAGCCGTCGCCAAGCACAAGATCAATTCTTGAACCTGCTTCAATCATTGTCCCGGCATTTATTGGCGCGCCATTGTACATCTGCTTGAGTATGTTGTTTTTGGCAAAGTCGGGTTGATAAATGAGCTGTCCAACGTGCAACCCCTGCATTTCAAGCGTGGCCTTACCTTGACGATATGATAGTCCGACTAACCTTGGCATTTCAACCTTTGCACGGCTAAATGCGTTTGTAGTTAAAAAAATTGTCCGATTACGCTTTACGTGTGTGCCCGGACGCGGATTTTGGTCAACAATGCAACCTCGTGGCATATAATCGATAAAAGTTGAATCGATGATGCGCAGTTGCAGATTTTCATGATTGGCAATTTGCGTGGCGCGATTGAGTGTCAAACTTTTGAAATCGGGCACTGAAATGCTTTGATTATGATGCGTGTAAAATCGGATAAAAATCGTAAGTGTAATAAATACAATAAGATAGAAGCCTGCAATAAGCCCTGTAACTTTTCCGATACGAACAAATTTTTGTCTTATTGAAGATTTTTTATCGGTATTTTCTTTTTCACTCATAGCTTTCTCTTTTCCGACAAAAGTAAACTATCTTTTGAATAATCTACAACGTTGAACGTAATCGGATATTTCATTTTTTGCAAAAAAATGTCTCAATTGTCAGATAATCTGCTAAATTCGCATCGTTTTTATATCGCTGATGAAATCAATATATAAAATTATATTCCTGACAATAAGTTTGTTAATGGTAAATTTATCGTTTGCCGATGAGGGCAATGCCGATAATGATGCCAATTGGGTTTTGGTTACCGAGGATAAAGACTATAACATAAAAGTTTTTGAACGTTGGATTTCGCTTGACAAGCAGCGGGCTCGCGAGCGCTCGGGAAAAATGCTTCTGAAATGTGCACCCGACGATTTATTAGCCATTTTGACCGACCCAAACAAAACCGATATTTGGATGAGCAATGTTGAAAATTGCTACATTATTAGCCGTAAAGACGAAAATGAATTTTATGTTTACACTTTGCTTGACGCACCTTGGCCGGTAGGTAAGCAAGATATTGTATCTAAATATGTTATAACCCGTTCAGATAATAAAATCAAGTTAAATATCTATCAACAAACCGATTTGGTTGCCAAAAAGAAAAATATTGAACGCCTTGACACTTTCAGCGCAAGTTGGGAGATTGTGCAAGTGGCTGAAAATATTGTAAGTGTGAATTTCACAACACAATCAACACAACCAAGTAAATATCCTAATTGGGCGCAAGACCCCATTATCCGCAAAACATTCCTGAACAATATGCGCAAGTTGCGCCGCCATGTTAATAAAGGATAAAATTTATCCTTTGCTTGTATTTTTCCACTTTTAAAATCTTTGTCTTTTTTTCGTCCGTCGTTTCGTCTTTTTGCAGAACCCTTTCCTTCATATATTTCCTGAGGTATGATTCTCCTTTCAACAAGTTTCTTATCTCCGCCTTCTTTTTTAAACGGTTTTCTTTCGCCGTCTGCAGATTTTGCAGGTTTTGCTACGTTTCCTTCCGCCTCAGGTTTTTGAGGAGCTTTTCTCACAATTTCGATTCTGG
>CALBPW010000196.1 GCA_937899145.1 uncultured Bacteroidota bacterium | reverse complement strand
CATAATATGCTCAATGCTGTCGGTTACAAACTTGTGTATCAGTATGTTAGACGCTATCTTGCTAAGCATTGGATAACGTTCGGCATTTTCGTCTTTTGTCAGCAACCTGACAATAGCCTTTGCGGTTGATAATGAGCGATATAAATTGAAAATTTCTTCCACCTCGGCAAACGAACCTTCAATCCTCATTTTATCGAACAACGGACGAAGGTCGAAGAAGAAATCGGTTGGTATTTCTATTTGATTTTGAATAATTTGCATGAACTCCGACACTTCTGTAAGCCGATTGCGCACATCTGTGAATTTTGTCATAAAGCGCATTTGGCTAACAAGCCAACGCCCAACTTCGCCAAGACAATTATTTTTGACAGTTTCTCTAATGCGCACAAAATCAATCTTTTGCTCAAAGTTGTTGGGGTAAATCATTTTCCAAAAATTTTGGCAAAGGTAGTAAAAGACAATAATAAATATGTTGTTGCGGATCCTGCTAACACATAAAACTTTAAGTGGCTGATAATCTTTATAATCAGTATGAATTTTATCGAGATAAAAAAGGCGATAACCTTAGATTATCGCCCAAATAAAATCTGTTTCCTATACTATATTAGTTCTGATCTTTCAGTATAACATCGTGCGCGCCGCCTTCGATTATTGAGGTTGACGACACCACGGTTATTTTTGCGTTCTGCTGTAACTCTTTGATTGTCAACGAGACACAGCTGCACATTGTAGCGCGCATCTTGCCAAGTGTTAAGTTCAGATTATCTTTCATTTTTCCAGCGTAAGGCACATAGCTGTCAACACCTTCTTCAAATTTCAGTGCTGCATTGCCACCCATATCGTAGCGTTGCCAGTTTTTAGCGCGGTTCGAACCCTCACCCCAATATTCCTTCACAATGCGGTTGCCAATGGTCATTTTTTTGGTTGGCGACTCGTCGAAGCGAGCAAAGTAGCGTCCCATCATTAGGAAGTCGGCTCCCATAGCCAAAGCAAGTGTCATGTGGTAATCGTGAACAATGCCTCCATCGGAGCAGATTGGAACGTAGATGCCTGTTTTTGCGAAATACTCGTCGCGGGCCGCGGCAACGTCCATCACTGCAGTTGCTTGACCGCGGCCAATGCCTTTTTGTTCGCGTGTGATGCAGATTGAACCGCCACCGATACCAATTTTTATAAAATCGGCGCCAGCTGCAACAAGGTAGTCAAATCCTTCTTTATCAACAATATTGCCAGCGCCAACTTTCACTTTGTCGCCATAGTTCGATTTTATCCATTTCAAGGTTTCTTGTTGCCATTCCGAGTATCCGTCTGATGAGTCGATGCAAAGTACGTCAACGCCAGCTTCGATAAGTGCTGGAACGCGTTGCTGATAGTCGCGTGTGTTGATGCCGGCGCCAACAAGCAGTTTTTTGTCGGCATCAGATAGCTCGTTCGGATTTTCGTGATGGCTATCGTGGTCTTTGCGGAAGACAAAGTACATAAGATTCTGATTTTCATCAATTATTGGGAGTGTGTTCAGTTTGTTATCCCAAATAATTTGGTTGGCATCGCTCAGCGTAATTCCAAGTTTTCCGACGGTCAGTTTGTCGAAAGGTGTCATGTGTTGCTCAACACGGTCGTTAAGGTCGTCTTTATCAATACGATAGTCTCTACTGGTAATCATACCAAGCAGGCGTCCGTTTGGTGTGCCGTCGTGGGTTACGCCTACGGTTGAATGGCCGGTGCGGTCAATTAGGTCAAGCACATCGTTGAGTGTGTTGTCGGGTTTAACATTGGAGTCGCTGGTAACAAATCCCGCTTTGAATTTTTTGACTTTTCGGACCATTCTGGCCTGGCTTTCCACGGATTGGGAGCCGAAGATAAAAGATATGCCACCTTCCCGCGCCAGGGCGATCCCCATC
>CALBPW010000195.1 GCA_937899145.1 uncultured Bacteroidota bacterium | reverse complement strand
CGAGCACTTCATAATCTTTCAGCGTCTGATTCATGAGGCTTTCAAGGCACGCGCCCAAAAATTTTTCCGCGTTGAAGACGGGAATAATCACGGAGACTTTCATTTGCTCAACTCCTTTCGACGGCTGTGAATGTAAATCTAACACGCGCGTTCTTCGCTGTCAACGAAAGCCTTCCGCCCGAAAAAGGCGTTGACAGATATTTTTCTTTCTGATAATAAGAATGAGTATTATGCAATAATTTGATAATCAGCGGAATATTTGCAATATCCAAATTAATATCCGGCTCAACAGTAAAACCATTATAAATATTTGAAATTGTTGTGAATAAATTCACATCGATATTTTGTTCGTCACAAAAAACTGATACGGTTTTATCTTGCAGAATATACTCAGCCTCAAGATATTCAAGCACATACAGCAGCGAAGGATTGTTGCTTATAATATCTGCCAATTTGCTTTCAGGTTTTACATACTGACGTTTCTCATTATACATAATTAATTGTTTTTCAGATAATTAATAACTTCATCAATTGTTAGCATTTGTTGTTCGCCAGTTGCCATATTTTTTAGGGCTATCCGGCTGGTTTGCACCTCATTTTCGCCCACAACAGCCACAAACGGAATATTTCTACCATTGGCATACGACATTTGCTTTTTCATTTTTGTCGGTTCGGGATAAAGTTCGCAAGCGATGCCTGCCGCCCGCACTGCCGCAACATTTTTCAAGCACCATCGCTGCTCTGCCTCGCCAAAGGTTACAAATAGCAATTTTGTTGATTGCGTAGCCGATTTCGGGTACAAATCCAATTGGTCGAGCACATCGTAAATGCGGTCGGCGCCAAAAGAAATGCCGACACCCGACACGCCCGACATGCCGAAAATGCCTGTCAAATCGTCGTAGCGGCCACCGCCGGTTATCGAGCCGATTTGCACGTCGAGGGCTTTAACTTCAAAGATTGCTCCTGTGTAGTAGTTTAAGCCCCGCGCAAGTGTCAAATCAAGGTCGATTTGTATTGATAATCCGAGTTTTTCGATTGTGCTGAAAATTGTGCGCAGTTCGTTAATTCCGTTCTGCCCTATCTCACTATTTTTCAGCACATTGCTAATTTGTCCAAGTTTTTCGGTATTATTACCACTAAGCGACAATATTGGTTGCAACTTTTCAATCGACGATTGTTGTAAACCTTTGTCTGCCAATTCTTTGTTTACATTATCGATACCAATTTTATCAAGTTTGTCGATGGCGACGGTGATATCCATCATTTTATCGGGGGCTCCAATAGCTTCGGCTATTCCTGCCAAAATTTTTCGGTTGTTGATTTTCAATGCGACACGAATTCCGAATTTTTGATAAACGTCGTTAACTATCTGAATTAGTTCAACTTCATTCATTAGCGAGTTGCTACCAATAATATCAACATCGCATTGATAAAATTCGCGATAGCGTCCTTTTTGCGGTTTATCGGCACGCCAAACGGGTTGAATCTGAAAACGCTTGAATGGGAATTGAAGGTCGTTGCGATGCTGAACAACAAAACGCGCAAAAGGCACTGTCAAATCATAGCGAAGCCCTTTTTCCGAAATTTTATTTGTAAGATGCAGCGAGTCTTTATTTTGCAACAAATCAGCATCAACATTACTCAAATAATCGCCTGAGTTAAGAATTTTAAAAAGCAGTTTGTCGCCCTCTTCGCCATACTTGCCCATTAGGGTTGATAGATTTTCGGTTGCCGGGGTTTCAATCTGCTGGAAGCCATATAGTTTGAATACGCTTTTGATTGTATCAAAAATATAATTGCGCTTTACCATCTCCGAAGGTCCAAAATCGCGCGTGCCCTTAGGAATTGACGGTTGTTGAATTTGTGCCATAATGTTTGATTTTTTTTAGTTACAAATATAGTTAGTTCCGATTATCAAGCGCAGTTATTTTTCTGATAATTTCTCTATTAAGACTTGCTAATTTTTATAAAATCCCCTCAATTCAGAGTCATTGTTTTCTGGCGGATTGTAAGGATTGTCGGGGATTGGACGCAAAAGGCGCAAAATAACCTGCTTTACATCGTCTGATTTTTTTTCGAGCGCGAATAATAGTCCGGTGTCGGTTTGTGTGTTTATGCGCAGATTCAGTTCGGCAAAGTCTTTATCGGTATAATCAGCGCCAAGAGTTGCGTGCATGTTATCTAAAATTGATAAAAGCCGATTGTAGTGTTCGTCAACTTTTCGGGTAAAAGACTCGACTTGTTTGTCCCACCATGGCAAAATTTCTTCTGGCAGCGATTCCCGCGTTTCGTCTTGAGCATTTTTCTTCAGTATTTTCCAGACGGCCGTTGGCGACATGTGATTGACAACGCGATGCAGTTCAAGATATTTATCGAATTTTATTTTCATACGCCCGTTAGCCGATTGCACAACAAATCCTTCGCGGTTCGCAATGTTTAAGTTTTTAAGTTGCAAGCAATCACGATTTTCGAGTGCGCGAAACCGAGGTGTGCATTTAAATGGCAACATTTCAGTTTCAACATCGTCCGGCAACATCGGCTCAAAGCCTGTATGGCGATTCACTTTTGTTATGTAAATCAAATCGGCAAGATTGCCATAGTCAACTACAATTTTGTTTTCAGGATAAACAATTTCAAACATATAGGTGAAATTGTCGGCATCGAGGATATAGTCGCT
>CALBPW010000194.1 GCA_937899145.1 uncultured Bacteroidota bacterium | reverse complement strand
CGGTTGCGGTGGCTGTAAGTACCGCTCCCTCAAGTTCGTCGGCCGATATTGAACCTTCAACATCGCAAGTTACATTTACAATTGCTTTTACTTTGTTGTCGTCGTCATCGTCGCACGATGTGAAGACAAAACTACTGCTTACCATTGCAATGGCAATGGCAAAATTTAAAACTTTTTTGTTCATTTTGTTTATAATTTAAATTAGTGATTTACAGTAAAATACCTATTCGGTTTCTTTGTCTTGTTGATTTTTCAAAAGGGCAAACAATCCCTTCCGAAACCGAAAAAGCGTTTTTCGATTTTGCAATTAAAAAATTGAAAAACAATGGTTTGAAATCTTACGGCAACTTGTTTTTGTTAAATTGCCGTAAGAGTCAATAGATTATTATTGCTGATTACCGCAGCCGCCGCCATTGTGGTGTCCGCACCCTTCGGCTTCAGCGTCTTGTGAATTTGCTTCAGGGTCGTTTTTCTTTTTGCAGCAGTCGGCAAATTTTTCAGCCTCAATGTAATAATCGGGAATAAAATCGGTATTGTTATCGGCCATCCATTGCAGTTTCTTTTGATTGCTGTTTTTCAAACTCTCCAATCGGGTTTTCAAAACATCGCATTTCTTCAAAAATGAAGTGTCGGTTTTGGCTTTTTCGGTAGCATCGGCAAGCGCAGCAACAAATTTTGCCTCGTTGTTTTCCAATACTTCTTTGGTTATCTTGTTAAGTCGCAGATAACCAGTAAGGTTTGCCTTTTGCCCGATAAGGCAAGGATAGAATTTGTCAATCTCGCCACCTGCCAACACGCGGATTGAAATGGTTGAATCTTCGATGTCGGTGAAAAACATTTTTTTACCCGAACAATGGCACACATGGCTAACTTTAGCCTTGATTTTTATCTGCTTGTCAAGCAGATATTGAGCCGAATCTAAAACAGTTTTTGGCGAATATGCGCCTGCACAACAACTCATCTTTTCTTTTTTGTTTGAATTTCCACTACATGCAGCAATCATCATTGCGACAGCTGCAATTGCTATAAATGATTTTTTCATAAAAAACACGTATTTAAGTTTCTTTGTTTTTGCGCCGCAAAGTGAATAAGATTTTCGGAGTGTGTCAATCATCATTTTTGGGGATTTTTTAAACGAAAAAATCGCTGTTTCTAATGCTTTTTCGGAATAAAATCATCATTTTTGGGGATTGTAGAAAATTTACCGCCAAAATACTTTTGTAGCGTTTTTTTAATGGCATTGTCAATGTATGTCGGTACAAAAAATAGCCATATTAACGCTTATTCTTGTTAAATTAGGTATTGCTTCAGCTCAGCCAAACGTTGTAGGAAAAGTGGTTGATAATGAGACGAATGACCCTGTCGCATTTGCTGTTGTCAGAGTTTTGGACAACAATGTGGCGGCACTAACTGACATTAACGGATTTTTCACTTTTAAAGCCGATAAGACGCATATTGGCGATTCAATTGAAATATCGCTGCTTGGTTATGTTACAAATCGGTGTCAATTATCTCAAAATCAGACTTATAAATTACAGCAAGTCGTTTTTAAAATTCGCGAGGTGGTAGTTACGGCCGAAGAGTCGCACGGCATTGTCAACACATCGCGCATAGGCGAGGATGCCATCAGGCACATACAGCCGTCGAGTTTTGCCGACCTGCTGGAGCTGATTCCGGGCGGGCGTGCCGAAGATCCATCGTTTGGCAAAAGCCAGAATATCAGCCTACGGGCAGCCGCATCAATGTCGTCGGACAATTATACAACTGAGTCGCTGGGCACAAAATTCGTGGTTGACGGCATTCCGATGAACACCGATGCCGACATGCAGGTGTCGCCCGTCAGTTCTAACTACGGAGCCGAGCGAGCCAATGCGGGCGTTGACATGCGCACCATTGCTACCGAGGAGATTGAGCAGGTTGAGGTGGTGCGGGGCATTCCGTCGGTGGAGCACGGCGACCTGACAAGCGGCATGATTACCATCAAGCGGCATCAGGGCGGACACGACATCAAATGCCGATTTAAATCGGATATGCAGAGCAAACTGCTGTATGTGGGCAAGGGCTTTGAATGGAACGAACACGACAAGCTGACGATGAACGTTGGCGCAACTTGGCTCAATGCCGCCGACGACCCGCGCAACACCCGCCAGAACTACAAACGGCTGACAGGATCGTACAGAATTGGTAAAGAAACAAGCAAAGAGCGGATTATCAGTAAGTTAAATATCAATATCGATTACACTGGCTCGTTCGACAACTACAAGTCGGACCGCGACCTCGACTATGGCAGCAAGGGACCCGTCGAGACCTACAAATCGACCTACAACAAAATATGCGCAAGTGCCGAATATACCATGCAGCCAACATCGGCACCAATGCTTAAAAAGCTGACAATGAGCGCATCGGTGCAGAGTGAGTTCGACAAAATAAAACGCTGGAAGCATGTGGCATTGAGTTCTGAAATTCCGCTGTCAACATCGCTCGACGAGGGTGAACACGACGCCACAACGGTGCCTGTGCAGTACGATGCCGCGCTTGAGGTTGACGGCAAGCCTTTCTACGCGTTCGCAAAAATTGTGAGCGTCTGGGGTATAAGCCGCCAACGCTCCGACTACACGCTGAAAGGCGGTGCCGAATGGAACATGGACAAGAATTTTGGGCACGGCATTGTGTTCGACCCTGAGCTGCCGTTCAGCTACGATATGAACGTGCGGCCGCGCGATTTCAGCACCATTCCGGCCAACCACCAGCTGGCACTGTTTGCCGAGAACACATCGGTGATGAGGATTGCCG
>CALBPW010000193.1 GCA_937899145.1 uncultured Bacteroidota bacterium | reverse complement strand
CGCGCCATTGTGCCATCTTCGTTCATTATTTCGATGAGTGCCGCTGCTGGATAAAGTCCGGCAAGGCGCGCCAAATCGACAGAAGCCTCGGTATGGCCTGCACGGCGGATTACGCCTTTGTTTTGCGCATAAAGAGGATTGATGTGTCCGGGACGTCCGAATGTGGCTGGTGTTGAGTTTGGGTCAGCAAGTGCGCGAATGGTAGCGGCGCGGTCGGCTGCCGAAACGCCTGTAGTGCAGCCTTCAATCTTATCAACCGACACCGTGAACGGCGTTCCAAGAATTGATGTATTGTTGTCAACCATGTGCCCGAGTTCAAGTTCCTCACAACGTTCAATAGTGATTGGAGCGCACAAGACTCCGCGTCCGTTTTGCAACATAAAATTGACTTTTTCGGGAGTTATTTTTTCGGCTGCAATCACAAAATCGCCTTCATTTTCACGGTCTTCGTCATCTACAACAATCACAAAATCGCCATTTTTAATTGATTCGATGGCTTCCGGTATCGTATTTAGTTTAAAATCTGAATTACTCATGTCTTATAATTTTTCTGCAAAAGTAGATTTTTGAAATATCTGAAAGCAATTTTAATGCCTAATCTTTCAAATCTTCGGTCGAATTGTCAATCCATTCTTGTAAATATTCCTTTTTCAATGTGTTAAACCATTTGTCGCCGCGCGTGTAGTCAAGCACCTTCACTTTTGGGTCGGCTTTTGGATTGGCGCGAAAATCGCGACGGGCAAGTTCAACGCCGATTTTTGCCTGGCACTCGCGCGCCCACATCGACTCGTAGTAGCGGCGATAAAGTACATCAAGTAATTTTAGCGATTTTTTAAGTTCGTTAGTTTCGGCGTAATATATTACAGCATAGTCAATTAGCCCCGAATATTTATTTTCGACAACATACTCGTAAATAGGTTTGTGGCTAATGCCGAATTTATTGTTGCAACTATCGGTAAAATACTGAGTTGCTTCAACATACGCTTCAAGCGCACCTTTAAAATCCTTTTCTTCGAGCATTGGCTGCACGGTGTTCATCATCTCTTGGTAATTACAGATTTTTTCGATGTCATTACTGCGCATAATAGCCACAGAATCAGTCAGATTGCATTTATAATTTGCGCGACCGATTGCCGCGGCTTTCGATAATGAGGCGCGCGCTTTGACAAATTCTTTTTGCTTAATAAGTCGTTCTGCCGAACCGATTTGCACATTATAATCGAACCATGCTTTGCTGCATTCACCATCGCTAAGTGCTGCCGACAATTCAGCCAAAGCCGCTTGCACACTACGCTCTTTGGTTACTTTACCATTTTCGGCAATGGCTAAAGCCGAGTTATACTGATGACCAGCCTTGCCCATTTGCAACATTTCAGCATACGATACACCAAGGCTACACAATTGGATTACATATTGAATTGTAGCATTTCGGTTTTTGCTCACCCAAGCGGTGTCGGCAGCCACCGGTTGCGATTTTTGAATATCGAAGGCGGCTGCATAAAAAGCAATAGCTTCACGCGGTTGTTTGCGATTCATAGCGTCATCGCCTTCACACATAAGTCCGTCATACTTAATCTGATAGGCTGTTGTGCGAAGGTCGTCAACCAATGCCATTCGTCTCAAATTCCACTTTTGCTGATATTTTTCGGCATTGTCGAGCATTATCAAGGCTGTATCTGCCACGTTATCAGCCAAAACCTCTTGAACCTCTGCAAGCATTCGCATATATTTATGTGTACGACTGTCGGTTGCAAGTTTCTCCAACTCGTTTGTACAAGTTATCGCATCGTGTTTTTGACAAATCGAAGTGGCTACATCGAATGCGTATAGCGCTTCTTCTGGGTTTTGTGCCGATACTCGTTTGCCGTATGCAATCCACGCAGTGTACAAATTGTTAAATAGTTGATTTTCAGCGGTTGCGTCAATATCAAATGTTGGATATTCGGCTCGCAGTTGTGCTGCTGAGTCGGCATATAAAAGGCTTTGTTCCAAGTCTTTATCATTATAGAATTGTTGCGCACGGGCAATTAGTTTTTTGTGGATAGTGCCGTAAAGTTTTTCCGACAATTTATCAAACTCTTCAAAATTGCGAATTCCCTTAATCCGTTTGCAGTAATCTTTACAAACCGATAACATTCTAAAACCTTCGTCAACATCTTGACGTTCAATACATTGATTAACAGTATCGATAAAAATATAGATAACGCGCTCGGCAAGTTTTACAGTATTGTAGCGAGTGTCGGAATCTGGATTCATATCGGCAATTATGCGGGCGCAAGTGTCGAGCACTGTGTAATGTTTGGCATCGGCAAAATCCATCAGAGCAAGCTGATAGTGAGGCGGTGCGTAGTTTGATTTTGCGTCAATCGAGTTGCGGAACATTGTTTCGGCTTTGTCGCCCTTGCCCCAGCCAAGCCAGTCCATTCCTTTGTTGTAGTAGGTTTCGTGCATGTGGTTGAGCGCGTATTCAATCCGCTTTTTCACTTCACGGTTTTTTTGCTCCATACGGCTTACTTGCGCCATTAATTCTATTGGGTCGTAAGTCTGCAAATCGAGTTTTGAACTATATTGAGTTGCTTTTATCTTGTTAAAAACAGCCACATTATCAATAGTTTGCTGATGATAATCGTCAAGCGTTTCGATGGAATCAAGGTGCATATTGGCAAGTTCTTTTTCCATCATTTTCAGGCGGGCGTCGGTGTTAAAATAATCGTCGATAAGGGTGATAAAATCGTCGGCCTCACGCACAGCCGCCTTTGTAAAATGCAGATTTACAGACACTATTCGCAACATGCAACCTTGCTCAACTTCCTCATCGCAATAGTACGATACCATGTTGCGCTTTGGCTCGAAAGGCTCTTTTTCAACAGTCCACCGGCGTAGTTCTTTGTCGTTTTTGTTAAGAAGGAGCACTTCAGCATCAAATTGTGATGGTACAAGTATTTGACTGATATTAAAACCTTTGTACTTATAATCACCATTTATTTTAAATTGATTATTGTCAATAGTAATAAGCAATCGGTCGTCACTGCGAGTTATTTTGCTTGTAACATCGAGCTGGTAGGTTAACAGGCGGTCGCCACCTTTCGCGAAGATGATGTCGAGCAAATCGTCGTCGTAGCTATTGTTGCCGTTTATCTCAGTGTTGATTGTAGTCTTTTCTTGAAAAAGTGTAGGCTGCGCCATTGCCCCCAACATCAGCGCTGCCATGATAGATGTGCATATCAAACGCTTCATCGTTGTATGAATTATTGTTTTAACAATTTGATTGCCAATAAAATTAAAATAGCAATCGTTGTCTGAATCGGGCAACAATGTAGTGATTTTATTGATGTTTTTCTGCCATCGGAAATAATATAGTTAACAAGTGAGGTGTTAATTAATTGACAATTGACAGGTTGGATTAAAAAACTCGCCTACAAAGTTCGCAAGCGAGTTTTTTGGGTGTTTAAACGATGTTTAAATATCATTTAATCAGCATTTAACGGCTGATTTTTCGTATGCTTCAATTTTATCGGTTTGTGTCAACAGATAATCGATGTCATCGAGAGCGTTGACAAGACAATGTTTTTTGTAGCTGTTGATTTCAAACTTTTCAGAGTGTCCGGTCACCTCGTTTGTAACTGTCTGATTTGGCACATCAACGGTTACTATGGTTTGCGGATTTTTCTCGATTGAGGCGAAAAGCTCTTGTTGAAATTCGCGGCTGACGACTACTGGTAACACAAAGCAATTCAGCAAGTTATTACGATGAATATCGGCAAAGCTTGACGATATTACAACACGCACGCCATAGCCTGCAATTGCCCAAGCGGCATGTTCGCGGCTTGAGCCTGAGCCCCAGTTTTGTCCGCCAACAATTATCTCGTGGACACCTTCGTGTGGCGCTTCTGAAAAGTCGGGTTTGTTCATCACAAAATCTGGTACTGCGTTGCCGTTGGCATCGTAGCGAAGGTCGTGCATAAAAGCGTCGCCAAAGAATTTGGGGTCGCGAGTGGTGCTGGCAAGGTAGCGAGCAGGGATTATAAGGTCGGTATTGCAGTTGTCTATTGCAACTGGAATACACGTCGATTTGATTATGTTAAATTTTTGTTTCATCATTATAGTGTAATGTGTAGAGAGTAAAGTTATGAGATTGTTTCTAAACGATTCAAGATTGAAGTTCTCAATCCAGATAACATTTAGGAATATTTAACACCTGACTTTCTACAATATTAAATTCATCTTGCGAAATATAATTAAAATCCAAAGCCAATTGTAATTGTGGCGTTGTTTCGTATAAAGAGCCAAAAGCAATTCCGATAAAATGCAATTTTTCCTTATCAGAATATCTTCCCATACCTTCAGCTATATTTGTAACCCCCATTAACTCTTTACACGTTACTCTTTATACTTTACCCAATCACAATTTTCTTGGGTCGGTAATAACGCCTGTGATGGCACTTGCCGCTACAACAAGTGGCGAAGCGAGTACCGTGCGTGCGCCCGGTCCTTGGCGGCCCACAAAGTTTCGGTTCGATGTTGAGATTGCAAGTTTGCCGGCGGGCACCTTATCGGGGTTCATTGCTAAGCACGATGAGCACGATGGCAAGCGCAGTTCAAAACCAGCTTCTTCAAGAATTTTGTCGATTCCCTCGTCAATGATTTGTTTGCGGACAAGCCACGAACCCGGCACTAACCAAGCCACCACATTCGGCGATTTCTTCTTTCCTTTCACTATCGATGCAAAAGCGCGAAAATCCTCGATACGTCCATTGGTACAAGCACCAAGGAAACAATAATCGACAGGCGTGCCCTCAAGTTTTTGTCCGGGTTTAAATTGCATATAATCAAGCTGAACCATAAGTTGCGCCTTTTCCTTTGCATCAAGGTTGTCGATGTTTGGAATGGTGCCGTCGATAGCTATTCCGGCACCCGGATTGGTTCCGTAGGTGATTCGCGGTTTGATGTCTTCGGCACTATATGTTATCTCTTTGTCGAAGATGGCGTCATCATCGCTGCGCAGTGTTTTCCAGTACGATACGGCTTTGTCCCAATCGGCACCTTTAGGCGCATATTCGCGACCTTTTAAGTAAGCAAAGGTTGTTTCGTCGGGTGCGATTATTCCGGCGCGCGAGCCCATTTCGATTGACAGGTTTGATAGTGTCAAGCGGCCTTCCATCGACATATTGCGAATGGTTGAGCCAGCATACTCAACAGCGTAGCCGGTTGCGCCTGAAGTAGTCATCTGAGCCATGATGTAAAGAGCGACATCTTTTGCGGTAACGCCCTGTTGCAGTTTGCCTTCAACATTGATGCGCATCGATTTTGGTTTGCTTTGCAAGATACACTGGCTTGCCAAAACTTCAGCCACCTCGCTTGTGCCGATGCCCATCGCAAGTGCGCCAACAGCGCCGTGTGTCGATGTGTGCGAATCGCCACAAACAATTGTCATTCCGGGGAGTGACAGTCCTTTTTCGGGACCTACAACGTGTATGATGCCGTTGTCTTTTGTTCCCATTGCAAAATGCTTGATACCAAACTCTTCGCAGTTAGCTTTCAATGTTTCAACTTGTTTGCGGCCAATAGGGTCATTTATAACCTCTTGCTGGTCAGATGGTGTGTTGTGGTCGGGCATGGCGACTACGTGGTCGGGGCGGAAAACGCGGATGCCCTTGTCGCGCAAGGTGTCGAATGCCTGAGGCGATGTTACCTCGTGTGCATAGAGGCGGTCGATGTAGAGTTGGGTTGGTCCGTCGGGTATTACTTGTACAACGTGCGAATCCCAAATCTTATCAAAAAGTGTCTTTCCCACTGTTTCAAATATTTATAGTGTTCAACAAAAATTAAAATTGCGCAAAAGTAGCAGAATTATGACATTGATTTCAAATATTTATGTAGAAATGAAGATATTGAGAAACAACGCATCAACAAGTTAATTTAAAAACTCATATTTTTTTTGCACTTACAGCAGATTACCGCAATCAAATAAACTGCCAAATCGGACAATTGCATCAATTTTCCTTCACCATCGCCTCGTACAGCCCAAACAACCGTTCAACAATTTCCGATTCCTGCAAATATTTTGGCCAGCCATAGGCAGCGAGCACGGCTTCATCGTTGGCACGGTGAGCGCGGCGCAGTTCAACGGGCATAAGCGTTTCGTCGTAGAGGTCGGCGAGACTGCTGTCGGGGTACAGG
>CALBPW010000192.1 GCA_937899145.1 uncultured Bacteroidota bacterium | reverse complement strand
TTGAAAACTGGAAAGCCAACAGCCAAAAGGGGCTTTTTGCCATGGCAACTGGTACGGGTAAAACTATCACCTCACTAAATTGCCTACTAGAAATTTATAAACGAAAAGGTTATTACAAGGCACTGATACTTGTGCCGACTATCACGCTTGTTGAGCAATGGGAAATCGAATGTAAGAAATTCAATTTCAGTACAATTATTAAGGTTTGTTCAAAATACAACAACTGGAAATCGGCAGTGGCCAATCTTCGCTTGTTTGAAATGACAAACGCCAACAACGATTTGTCTTACATTATCATATCCACTTATGCTTCATTCGTCCGCTCAAATGTGTTTTTGGAATTGAACCAATTTCCCAAAAACAAACTGCTACTTATCGCAGACGAGGCACACAATATGGGCGGCGGATTGATGGTCCAACGTTTGCCTGACATAAAATACTTGCGCCGCATAGGGTTGTCGGCGACGCCCGAAAGACAGTTTGATGATACAGGCAACCGCAAATTGATGGATTTCTTTGGCTGTGCCGACAATTACACATTTGAGTATTCAATGGCTGAAGCCATTCAGAATGGTGCTTTGTGTCGTTATTACTACTATCCGCACATTGTTCGCCTGACCGAGAACGAGATGGCTGACTATGTTGAACTTTCAAAAAAGATTGTCAAAATAATAGGCTTCCGTGATGATGAAAGTCAGGAACGATTGAAAATGCTTTTGCTGAAGCGCAAACGCATCATTCACAAAGCAGCTAACAAGTTATCCGCTTTTCAGGAGATTGTTCGTCAGCGGATGGAAGAAAAAGGCAGTTTGAAATATACGTTGGTCTATGTTCCCGAAGGCAACAAGCCGGATAGCTTTGAAGCTGATATTTTCGACCATTCCGACACTATCGCATCCGACCCTGAAACCGAACATCTGATTGATGATTTCACCCGCATTGTCCGTGATACGGATTCCCATATTATTGTCCGTCAGTTCACTTCAGAATCGACCGATCGCGATACTTTGCTCAAAGGCTTTGCAGATGGCAGCATTGATGTGCTTACCTCAATGAAGTGTTTGGACGAGGGCGTTGATGTTCCACGAAGCGAGTTGGCTATTTTCTGTGCAAGCACAGGCAATCCGCGCCAATTCATCCAACGCCGTGGACGTGTTTTGCGTACCCATAAAGACAAACGCTTTGCCATCATACACGATTTGATTGTCATTCCCGACAATGTTTTTGACGAGGAATGTTACTCGTTGGAAAAAAGTCTTGTCGAAAGCGAATTGAGGCGTGTACGTGATTTTGCCTTATTGTCGGAGAATTTGAATGATACCGACAACGAACTGCAAGAAGTTTTGAATCATTATAATCTATCCATATTTAATTAGCGCAATATGAGTACATATCAAACCAATGGCGATAAAATTTTGCAGGCTGTGATTGCTGATGAACAGCTTGTCAATTTCTATGGCTACAATCCTAATGATTACAGTTCAATATCAGATGCTTTGGATTCTGATGTTGCCGTAATTCAAGCCATTGCTCAAATCATCAATCGAAATGAGCAAAAGGCTACCGAAAGGGAAATTTACAATGAAGTCAGTAACTTTCTAAAATCAAATATATGATTATCAAAGATATAAAGATCAATAACTTTCGCAGTTATTATGGAAACAATCACCTTTCTTTGTCAAAAGGGCTTACTTTGGTAATCGGGGATAACGGTGATGGCAAAACGACCTTGTTTGAGGCGTTGGAATGGTTGTTCGACACAACTGGTGAAAACCGTAAGGATTCGCATATCTCCGAAAAACGCAAATCGGAATTGGAAATTGGCGAAAGCGATGAGGTTTCGGTAAGCATCACCTTTGAACACGATGGTGAGAAAGAGATAGAGAAAAGATTCACATTTGAGAGATTATCCAAAGACAACATTCGCACAAGGGATTACAAGTTTGTCGGATATTTCATTGAAGGTGCAGAACGACATTCCATTTCTGGAGACAGGTTGCTGAATATGTGTTTTGAGCCAGTCATCCGCAAATATTGTTTGTTCAAGGGCGAAAACGAACTCAATGTTTTCGATAACGAAACTGCTTTGAAAACATTGGTTGATACCTTTTCTGGAATCAGGGATTTTGACAAATTGGTTGAATTGACTTCAAGTTTTGAGCAAAGTTCTGCAAGAGCGGCAAACCGTGAATTGCAAAACGACAAGAAAGTGTCGAATCAGGCAAAGGAATTGAATACACAACTGAATGATGTTACAAACGACATTCAGAGCATCAAGACAGAGTTGACTCAAAAAAGGATTTCAATTTCTGATTTCGCTGCCAAGTTGGAAGCATTGGAAAAGAATCAAGAAACATCTGAGCGCTATCAGGCAATCAAAGAACGCATAAAAGGATTGAAAGACAAACGTGCTAAATTAAGTGCATTGTCATCGTGCGACTATAGCACTAACTTGTTGGATGAGTATTGGATTTTGCGTTCTTTTCCTGCAATCATCAAAGAGTTTTCGAAAAAAGTATCTGCCTTGAGCAAGGAAAAACGAAGACTTGATAAACAGGAAACTGAACGCCGTGCGAAAGAGGCCGGAGAACGTGAGGCAATCTCAAAAATCCAGAAACTTGCCAACGATGCCGTTCCTTTGCCGTGGAATTTGCCCGATGAGGCGACAATGAAAGAAATGATTGATGATGAAATTTGCAAAGTCTGCGGTCGCCCCGCTCCAAAAGGATCTGAGGCTCACGAGTTTATGTGCAATAAACTTAATGAGTATCTTTCCCATATAGCAGCAGAGGCCAATAAAAACTCAAGTAAAGAAGTTGACGAAAAGCCACTGTTCCCCAATTCATTCATAGATGAGTTGCTCTCTCGCCAAATCAAATTAAGTGGTGATACGGAGCAAGAGATCTCAAGTATTGCTACAACCATTTCAGACCGTTTGGAATTTATTACCAAAAGAAAAGCGGAATTGGCGGAAGTTGAAAAACAGTTGCAAGAGTTGGAAACAGAGCAAAACGATTTGCTGATGCAATCGGGGTTAAGTGCTGAACTGCTTGACAAGAGCATATCCGATTTGAGAGGCTTTTTTGACGCTAAAAGCCGTGCAGAAAGCCGTGTTTCAGAATTGGAAACAACATTGAAATTCAAGGAGAGTGCAAGGGCAGAAATACAAGAAAAGTTGTCGCAACTTGAACCGACAAGTTCGATGACACAGGTTTATCAGCGTGTGCATACTGCTTTTGAAAGAATAACCAAATCCTTTTCAAATGCCAAAGAGCAAAATATCAATAACTTCTTGCAAATGCTTGAAACTGAATCGAACAAGTATTTGCAGAAGTTGAACAAAAACGACTTTTACGGAATAATCCGCATTAGAAAAACCATCAACAATTCAGCGCGTATTGAACTTTACAGCGACAATGGTACACGCATTGAAAACCCAAACGGTGCATTGAAGACAACAATGTATATGTCGGTTCTGTTTGCCATTTCACAAATTACAACCTTGAAGCGCGAGCAAGACTATCCGTTGATTTTTGATGCACCAACATCCTCATTTGGTGGTTTCAAGGAAGACACATTCTACAATGTGATAGATACTATTGACAAGCAATGTGTTATCGTTACGAAGGATTTGCTCAATATTGACAAAACAACAGGACAAAAGGCATTGGATTTTGATACCATCAATAAACTTTCTTGCTCTGTTTATCGCATAGAGAAAGTAGAACCTTTCAATGATAAGGATTTGTCAACCATTCAAACAGTTGTTAAACCAATAAGATAACGAATTATGGCAACAGAAAAGATATATGATTTGTGGGCAAGCCGAAATCCACAATGGGAAAAGAGATATGAGGACAGCATCATCAAAAACTTTTGTGATTACGGTCGCGGTGCAACCTCTCTACGCGAAGACAGAGGCAAAGTCTTTGGCGGTGGTTATGAGATTTTCATTGTAGCTTTTTTTATTGGGCTTTATTTTAACCAAAAGAGAGTGCTGATTGAAGATACTCAAAAGCGTAAAACTTTTGGTCAGCCCATTCAATACTGGGGCAATTTGGATTCTGTCAAAGGCAGAAAAGCCTACCCGAAACTTCGTGAGTACATTTTCACCGCACTTGTTGCCCGCACTGACATTGATTTCATCGCATTGGAAAAAGGCGAAATGACTCCTCGAAGGGCAGTTGATATGTTGATGCAGACAATGGAAGAATATGCTAATTGGGGATTCCATTTTATTGAAGACAAGCTGACAGACAATCCCGGTTTTTTCTTCCGTGAGACTGCTTTTTTGGAAGTGTTTTTGGCCTTTGATGCCTCGGTTAGCGGTGGTTCAGATGAAGACGTCCCTGAATCCTTAGACTAATCAGCGAAAAAGGTTGCCGTGCCTC
>CALBPW010000191.1 GCA_937899145.1 uncultured Bacteroidota bacterium | reverse complement strand
CTTTCCCTACACGACGCTCTTCCGATCTTGAACACGCTTGACTGGCTTGCGATGCGCTCCTCGTCGATGTTCGGGTAGAGAATGTGCGCCACCATCACGCCGTCCGCCGTCTGCAGCGCTTCGCAAAACGGGACAAGCTCATAGAGGTACAGCCCGTTCAGGGATTTGTCCACCGTCGGCGTCGCGTTGTGCGAGTCGGTGTTCGTCGCGCCGTGTCCGGGAAAATGCTTGACGATCGAAAGACATCCGCCCTCGTGCAGGCCTTCGATGCAGGCGAGCCCGATGCGCGCCGCCGTATCCGCGTCCGCGGACAGAATGCGATTGCCCAAAAAGCTGCCGTCCGGATTTTTGCACACGTCGAGGCACGGCGCAAGATCCACATTGATTCCGGCGGACAGAAGTCCCTCCGCAATGTAGGAAAACTGCGTTCTCGCCCGGTCCGGATCGTTCTTTTTGCCGAGCGTTCCCGCGCTGTCCAGCGTCTTGCCGCGCGCCGTTCTCGCCCACCGGAATCGCGTGACGCTGCCGCCTTCGACGTCGGTGCTGATCAAAAGAGGAATCTCGCTGCCGCTTGCCGCGCGGACGCTGTCGCTCAGCCTTCTGCACCGTCCGAACTCTCTATGATGCAAAACATCATTATTCTTTGCGGACATTATAAAGGTGTTGACCAACGTGTGCGCGACCATTTGATTACCAAAGAAATATCGATTGGCGACTATGTGCTTACTGGCGGCGAATTGGCAGCCGCCGTTATTGCCGATGCCGTAGTTAGACTTATTCCAGGTGCTATGAGCGACGAAACATCAGCTCTTTCCGATTCGTTTCAAGATAATCTGCTGTCGGCCCCCGTATATACACGACCAGCCGAGTACAAAGGCTGGCGCGTGCCAGATGTCCTGCTTTCGGGCAATGAGCGGCTAATTGAAGATTGGAAATATGAACAATCGCTTGAACGTACTCGCCGCTTGCGACCAGATTTGTTAGGAGAGTAAAGTGTAATTGTAAATTCCGATAACTGTCGAGTCTAAATCCTAAATGACAATGCGCCTTCTACTGACATCGGTTTTCCTGATTATGGCAAACATAAGTTTGTCGGCGCAAACTGTTGAGCATCATATTGTTTTTGAATTCAGCGCGCGAGCCGAGCTTGATACTTTGTCGAAAATAGTTTCTATTGATAAAGTGGTTGGCAATCAGGCATGGGCGTATGCCAATGAGGAGGAATTAGCGCAATTTGAATTGATAAAACCAAAATTTGAATTTTGCGAGCCTGACGCATCAAAGGCAACCTATGCCATGGCTACAACTGTTGCGCAAATGGCAGATTGGAATCGCTATCCTACTTACAATGTGTACGACAGCATGATGCGACAATACGCAACCAAGTTTCCGGGTGTCTGCCAGCTTGCAGAGGTTGCCACACTTGAATCGGGCAGGCAACTTTTGGCACTGAAAATATCGTCGCAAGTGAGCCAAACAACTACAAGCAAACCCGAAATTTTTTGCTCGGCAACCATTCATGGCAACGAGTGTGTTTGTATGGTTACTGCGCTTCGCCTTTGTGATTATTTGCTTAACAATCAACCAGATTTGCTTGTAAAACGATTGCTCGACAGTGCCGAAATTTGGATTTTGCCTCTTGTCAATCCCGATGGAATGTATGGCAATAACGACAGTACAATAAGTGGTGCAACTCGCTATAATGCAAACGGTTATGATTTAAATCGGAATTTTCCTTACATCAGTGGAACAAGCAAAAAAGTGCGTCAGCCGGAAACACAGGCAATGATGGATTTTTATGCGGCGCATCATTTCTCGCTTGCACTGTGTATCCATGCAGGCGACGAGTGTTTTAACTATCCGTGGGACACATGGAGCAGGCTAACAGCCGATGATGCTTGGTGGCAAATGGTTGGCGGCAATTATCGCGACACCGCACAAGCCTATGGCGCATCGGGTTACTTCGACAACGGTTGCGGACACTCAGCCAACGGACTTACAAACGGCTACGCTTGGTACTCGGTTGATGGCGGAGAACAAGATTATGCCAACTATTTTGAACATTGCCGCACGGCTACCATTGAGCTTAGCAATACAAAAATGCCGAGTGGCGAAAATCTGCCCAACTATTGGAATTACAATAAAAACGCACTACTAAACTTTTTTGCCGAAAGTTTGAATGGAGTGCGTGGCAAGGTAACCGATTGTTTTGGGAATGCGCTTTTAGCGCAAATAACAATAGATGAACACGATACCGACAATTCGTGGATTGGAACCGATGCTCGTGCGGGCGATTATCACCGATACTTGAAGGCCGGTACTTACAACCTCACTTTCAGCGCCTATGGGTATCAATCGAAAATTATTGATAATGTTGTAGTTGCCGATGGCAAACCAACATGGCTTGATGTCGTTTTAGATACCATTGTCCCCGATAGTTTGGTTATCGAAATAAATGCCGATACCACATCAACAGCGCAAGTTGTTCTGCAAAACATCAACGATACCACTACTACATTTACAATAGAAACCGATACGGCTAATTGGTTGACAATAGATAAGACAGAACCTGAAATTGTTGTTAATAAAACCGATACAATAACATTATCAATAAATGCCGATGATTTGCAAAGCGGCGAGTATCTTGCTCAATATCAGTTTAAAACAACTAATCTTGTGATTGTGGTAATTGTTTGTGTTGAGATAAAAGACAAAACGGCAAATGTTGATACAGGCATTGTTGAAAATTCAAATGTCGGCGAAGGTGAAAATAAAGAACAATCAAACGAAAACGAAAATGCTGAAAATAATGATAATAAGACATTTGCAGATGATGAACGGGCAACTGAGGCTAAAGTTTATTCTTTCGGAAATACAATAATTGTTGAAAATGCGCAGTCAGAAATCGCTGTGTATGATATATTTGGGCGGCTTGTCTGCAAAAATTCAACTCTGAATAATTACTCAAAATTACCGATAAACAATGCGGGAATTTACATTGTGAAAGTTGGAAACAAGGCGCAGCGCATTTTTGTCAGTTTTTGGTAGCCAACATCGGCAGCCGTTTACGACTTGCGTCAATAATTTTTTATCGAATAGCATTGTTAATGTTTTTTTTGGTACGTTTTTTGTCTATTTAGTTCAAGATAAAATGAACAAAAAATTGTAGTTATGAATTTAGACAAAACATCAAATCCGACGCTTGGTAAAAGCATTATCAATAGGTATGCCTATGCGTCTACCGATAGTACAATGACCGTTCAAGGCGCAATAAGCAAGGTTGCCCTTTTGCTGGCGCTTGTGGTTGCCGGCGCTGTATTCACATGGTCGAAAGTGATGACAGGAGTAGAAACCGGCGAATTTGTCGGCTTTCAAGGCTGGATGATTGGCGGAAGTATTGCCGGTTTCATTTTAGCGGTTATCATTTCGCTTAAAAAAGAATGGGCGGCCTTTCTGTCGCCTATTTATGCCGTTTGCGAGGGACTTTGCATCGGTTCTGTTTCAGCCTATTTTGAGCTGATGTTTCCGGGTTTAGTTATGCGCGCCGTCTTGCTCACATTCAGCGTTTTATTTGGCATGCTTTTCTTGTATAAAATGAACCTGATAAGAGCCACACAACGCTTCCGCGCTATAGTTTTTGCCGCCACGGCAGGCATTGCAATAGCTTATTTTATAACCTTCATAATCAGCCTGTTCGGAGTTGATATGTCGTTTATGTATGGTGGTGGCACACTTGGTTTGGTTATCAGCCTTGCTGTAACAGTTATTGCAGCACTCAATCTGATACTCGATTTCGATTTTATCGAGAATGGGGCTGAAGCGGGCTTGCCGGCTTACTTTGAGTGGTATGGGGCTTTTGGCTTGATGGTAACACTTGTTTGGCTCTACATCGAAATTTTAAGACTGCTTGCTATCGTTGCCAGTAGCCGCGATTGAAAATCAATGAACCGCCTGCTCATACTCGCCTACGATTTCCCGCCATACGTGTCGGTTGGTGGACTGCGCCCGTTTGCGTGGTACAAATATTTAAAGGAATATGGAGTGGAACCGATTGTTGTTACACGCCAGTGGGAAAACAAATACGGCAGCGAACTCGACTACATCGCCCCGAGCGAAAGCTCTGATACCATTGTTGAGAAAACCGACTGCGGCACAATCATTCGCACGCCGTACAAGCCAAATTTGGCAAACCGCATAATGCTGAAATACGGAAACACAAAATTCGTCTTGTTGCGAAAACTGGTTTCGGCATTTTATGAATTTGCTCAATTTCTGTTTTTCGTTGGACCAAAATCCGGTTTGTATAGCGGAGCAAAAAAATATCTGAAAGACAACCATGTGGATGCCATACTTGCCACTGGCGAGCCTTTCATCTTATTTAAATACGCCTCGGCATTAAGCAAAAGGCACAACACGCCTTGGATTGCCGACTACCGCGACCCGTGGGTGCAAAACGCAAACCGAAGCCAATTTATGGGGCGTTGGAATGCTTTTTTTGAACGGCGGTTTATGGCAAACGCGGCCGCAATGACAACGGTTTCTGATTTTTTTAAAAAAAAAATAGGCGAAAATATCCCTTTACCAACCACCTATATTATCCCTAATGGTTATAATCCCGATGCAATTCGTGCGGTTGAGAATATTAAGCAGTCAGACGATTGTTTGCGATTCGCTTTTGTTGGTACTATCTACAATTGGCATCCATTGGAGAGTGTTTTGCGTTGCTTTTCAGAATTTTCAAAAAATCCTATTGCGCCAAAATTTGAACTCAATTTTTATGGAGTAAACAATGCGGAAGAAGTTGGAAAGCTTGTAAATGTTAAGTTTGCAAACTTAAAATCGCATGTCAGTATTTATGGCCGCATACCTAATAACGAACTTTTGAAAACACTGGCAAAGCATAATGTCATGTTGCTTTTCAACTACTACTCGTTCATGGGCACTAAAATTTACGATTATGTCGGCCTAAAACGGCAGATATTGTTTTGCTATTCAGATGATGCTGATGCCCTTAAACTAAAAAAACGATACTATCCGTTGGACGAACTTTCGGGTATAAGCAACCATCTGCAAGAAGACTTAATACGCGAAACAAACTCTGGAGTAATCGTAAAAGATAGCAGTCAACTTCCGTCGGTACTGAATGATTTATATGCTGAATTTCAGCAAAATGGCTTTATCACTTGCAACTCGCAAAACATTGAGCAATACTCGCGCCGACATGGAGCAAAAATGTTAGCCGATATTGTGAAGAATCTTGCCTAAAATAGGTG
>CALBPW010000190.1 GCA_937899145.1 uncultured Bacteroidota bacterium | reverse complement strand
TTTGTTGATTTACTGAACCATGTGCGCAACAACACCGCCGATACCAAGGTTTTTGCCGAACTTAACAAGCGCTATCAGACTGATTTTCAGCCAAAAGCGAACGATGGCTACATAACTCTCACAACTCATAATTACCAATCGAACGAAATTAATCAGGGGCAACTGAAAAAGTTGAAAGGCAAACTCGAAAAATTTACCGCGCGCATCGATGGAAATTTTCCTGAGCAAATGTACCCGACCGACGAAACATTAGAACTGAAGGAAGGTGCGCAAGTGATGTTTGTAAAAAACGACACATCGGCTGAAAAACAATATTTTAACGGCAAAATTGGGCGCATTGTCAATATTGAAGACGAGGTGATTTACGTTCATTGTGATGATGATAAAATGATTGAAGTGTCGCCCGTAGAGTGGGAAAATACAAGCTATTTGATTGATTCTGAAACAAAAGAGATAAAAGAGAAAGTTGATGGAGTCTTTCGTCAATATCCGTTAAAATTGGCGTGGGCAATCACCATTCACAAAAGTCAGGGATTGACTTTCGACAAAGTGATAATTGATGCGGCACAAGCCTTTTCACATGGGCAAGTGTATGTGGCGCTTAGTCGCTGTCGCACGCTTGATGGCATTGTGTTAAGCTCGCAACTTGGCAGCAATTGCCTTATCAGCGACTCGCAAGTTTCGCAATTTAATCAGGCGGCAGAGCAAGCTGTGGTTGACGAATCGACATTAAAAGCATCGCGAATGAAGTACGAACGTACACTTATTGCTGATTTATTTAATTGTACTTCAATATTTTCGGCAATGCAAAACACACAGCATTTATTTGCCCGCAATGCCAATACTTTGCTTGGCAATTATGATAAAAAGATTGAAGAACTATTGCCAAAATTTAAAGCCGAAATTGTTACAGTCTCAGCCAATTTCGATTTGCAGATAGCCCAACTTTTAAGCAAAGGTTTGTGCGGTGAAAACGACTTTTTGCAAGAGCGAATAGGAAAGGGCTGTAATTACTTTTATGATAAATTGCAATCGCTTGTTGTTGAACCATTTACTGAAATATCAGTATCAACCGATAATAGCGATGTTGAGAAAACCGCCAATGAGCAAATAGACAAATTGACGCAACTGACATCGGAAAAAATGTATTGCTTAAACGCGATGAAAGAAAAATTTGGCATCAGTGAATACCTGAAAGCCAGAGCGTTAGCTACATTGCAGGATGATAAAAAGACTAAAAAGAAACAGAAAAAAGCAAGCAACGCTGATGTGCCAACCAATCATAAAGAACTCTATTTAACCCTCTGCGATTGGCGGCGCGAGGTTGCCGACGAAATGAATATGCCGATATTCTACATTTTGCCACAAAAAGCAATCATCGAAACAGCTAACACATTGCCCGAAAATATTGAGCAACTCAGGAAGATTAAAGGTTTTGGAGCAGTTAAGGCGCGACGGTTCGGCAAAGATATTCTCGATATTGTCCGTCAATATAAATTAGAGCATAACATATTGAATGATACATCGATAGATATGTCATTTGATGAATTGGATAAAATTGTTGAAGCAAAAAAAAGCAAGAAAAAAAATGCTAAAAAAGAACAGAAAGAACCCAAAATTAATAGCCATAAACTGACTTTTGATATGTATATTGCAGGCAAATCAATTGAACAGATTGCCGCTGTGCGAGGTTTGGCGTTATCAACAATAATTGGGCATTTGAGTTACTATATAGCAAGTGGCGAACTTGAGCCAACTGAGTTTGTCGAGGTTGACAAAGTTGAAGCAATTGCCAATTATTTTAAATCGGCCGACGACCATTCGCTAAAACTTGCAAAAGAGGCACTTGGCGACGATTACTCGTATGGCGAATTAAGAATGGTGCAAGCATGGGTCGATGGAACTGCAAATAAATGATTATTAATAAATTAGCGCATGAACAAAATCTGTAAAATACCAATAGTTTTGTTAGTAATCCTGACAATTGCCGCATGTAAAGAATCGGACTCCTACCATTTTCCGAAGCAAAATAAAATTGATTGTCAGTATGTTATGCTTGATTCCGGTGCATGGCGCGAATTTCAGGTAACTGAAATTAAAATCGACGTGCCAATATCGCTCTACGACACACAAACATATTTTATGCGAGAGCAAATCGGCGGAATTTTTATTGATAACTTGGGCGATACAATGCGCCAAATTGAACGCTTTAGCCGTAAAACAGAAAACGAAAAATGGAAACGTCTAAATACTTGGGTTACAGGCATTATTGGCTCTGAGGTTATTCAAGTTGAAGAGAATGCCAGATACTTAAAAATGCAACTTCCGCTTTATGCGCGCAAAACATGGAACGGCAACATCTACAACCGAACCGATACTCTGCAAGAGTATGACTACGAAGTCGATTCTATTGATTGTCAGATGATTATAAACGATTTTGAATTTGATTCGGTACTTACAATTTCACAAAAGAAAGAATTGACAGCCATCACCAAAATTCATTTTTTTGAACGATATGCTGTAGGAGTAGGGCTTGTCGAAAAACAGCAAATCGACATATATTCAGATACTTACAACCCCGATATTGATATTATGAACCGAATAACACAAGGCACAATTAATGATTATTGTTTAATAGGATACGGAAAATGATTGCTCAACATACACTCACGCTTTTCGAATTGCTCAATAATGTTCGTACAACTCTAAAATCGGCTTTCAATCAGACATTTTGGGTGGTGGCGGAGATTATGGAATGTAATATCAATCGTAATAGTCATTGCTATTTCGAACTTATCGAAAAAGATGCCAATTCCGACAAACCGATAGCCAAAGCCCGCGCAACAATGTGGGCTGGCAATACAATGAGCATTCTGCCTTATTTTGAATCAGTTACAGGACAAACATTGCATCCGGGACTGAAATTACTAATGCGCGTCAGCATTGAAATGCACGAGCTTTACGGCTTAAGCCTCAATATCCAAGATATTGACGCTCAATACACTTTGGGCGATATTGCACAGCAACGAGCCAAAGTGATTGCCCAACTTGAGGCTGATGGCGTTATCGACATGAACAAACAATTGCCGCTCCCACTTGTAATTCAGCGAGTTGCAGTTATTTCGTCGGACACTGCAGCCGGTTGGGGCGATTTTAAAAACCAAATTGAAAACAACGGACGAGGCTATAATTTTGATATTGAGCTATTTCCTGCTTTAATGCAAGGCGATAGTGCAGCACAATCAATTATTTCCGCATTAGAAAAAATCTACGACCGCATCGATGATTTTGATGCGGTGGCAATTATCCGTGGCGGCGGCTCAAAATCCGACCTTAGCTGCTTCGACAAGTATGATTTAACATATTATGCGGCGCAATTTCCGCTCCCCATCATCACAGGTATTGGGCATGAGCGCGATAATTCTGTTCTTGACATGGTTGCTAATGTTCGCCTGAAAACCCCAACAGCACTTGCTTCATTCATGATTGACCGCGCTGCGAATTTTGAGCAATTACTAACAGAAAAATGCAATTTCATATTGAATAGCGCAAAGCGAAAAATTGAGACACAAATTCAGTTTATTGAACATAATGCGCAACGTTTTTCGTTCGCTGTTAAAAGTAATTTAACCCAACGCCAAGAACAGATTGCAAATTTTGAAGTTCGCAGTAAAAGAGCCATTCGCTCTTATATCGATGCTCATCAGCGGAAAATACAAATGCTTGGACAGCAATTTCAGTTTGCCACAAAAATGCAACTATCAACTGCCCAAAATAACATTGAGCGCATCAAACAATCGCTTAAAATGGTTGTAAATCAGAAATTTGAATTTGAGCGGAACCGATTGCAGCGTCTTGAGCTTACTATTGACAAATACAATCCTCGAAAAATTTTGGAGCGCGGTTATGCAATAGTTTTAGCAAAAGGAAAAGTTGTTAAATCGCCAACAGATGTGGCTTCGGGCGACGAAATATCGATAAAAACCCACGGTGGTGTTATTGAAGGAATTGTGAAATGAATCAATAGAAGAAAAAATAAACTTAAACACACAATAACTAACATGGAACAGAAAATTAAGCTAAAATTTAAACAATTATTTGAAACCGAGCCAATTATGTATTGCGCTCCCGGGCGCGTTAATCTTATTGGTGAGCATACCGATTACAACGAAGGTTTTGTGTTACCTGCCGCCGTTGACAAGTTGATTGTTTTTGCAATCAAGCCAAACACGATTGGTAAATTCCGTTTTTTCGCGTTTGATTTAAATGAACAATTTGAAACAGAGCAAAATAACATTACCAAAAGTAACGTTTCGTGGGCAAATTATTTGCTTGGCGTAATCGCGCAATTTTCAAAAGAAGAGTGTCAAGTGCCAACTTTCGACTGTGTTTTTGGCGGCAATGTGCCGCCGGGCGCGGGAATGTCATCGTCGGCTGCAATTGAGGTGGGAATGGCCTTTGCCATCAATGATGTTTTTAATTTCAAACGCTCGCGATTGCAAATGACGCAATTTGCGCAAATGGCTGAACATGAGTACGCTGGTGTTAATTGCGGCATTATGGACCAATTCGCATCAATGCACGGAAAGCTAAATCATGTTATCAAACTTGATTGCCGAAGTCTTGACTACCAGTATTTTCCATTAAATATGGAAAAATATATGCTTGTGCTTGTCAACACGGGTGTTAAACATTCTTTAGCATCGTCGGAGTATAATAAACGCCGAAACGAGTGCGAAGAAGGCGTGCGCTTAATACAGAAACACGATTCGCAAGTGCGCTCGCTACGCGATGCAACGCTCGCTGATCTTGACGCTCACAAAAATGAGATGAGTGAGGTGGCTTTTAGACGATGCTCGTATGTGATTGAGGAAAACGAAAGGGTGGAAGCTGCCTGCAAAGCCTTGACTGAATCAGATTTTGTTGCTTTTGGACAATTGATGTACGCTTCGCACCAAGGTTTGAGCCAAAAATACGAAGTTAGCTGTGCCGAACTTGACAAATTGGTAACTATAGCCAAAAGTATTGATGGCGTTTTAGGCACACGAATGATGGGAGGCGGCTTTGGCGGCTGCACAATATCACTTGTCGAGAAACAAAAAGTATCTAATTTTGAAAACGCAATATTTGCAAATTATAAAACACCCGATGGCAATAAACCGGATGTTTTTGAAGTTGTTATTGGCGATGGCGCAAGAAAATTATAAATTGAAAATAAGATTTCAGTTAACTGATTATTTGATTCATCAATTTTTCAATCAGTAGTCTGAAGTCAGTAGTCTTTAAAAATCATGAAAGAAAAAATCTTAGTTACAGGCGGAACAGGTTACATTGGTTCGCACACGGTTTGCGAGTTGATTGAACAAGGTTATCAAGTTGTTATAGTTGATAATCTCTCTAATTCAGAGCGTTTTATAGTTGACCGGATTGAGCAGATTACGGGCGTGCGTCCAACTTTTTATGAGTTTGACTTGAAAGATGCAGCTGAAGTATCTGAATTGTTTGAAAAAGAGAAAGATATAAATTTGAAAATCGCGGAAGAATTATATAAAAAGCTTAAGCATATAGGCTTTAATGTAATTATGACACGTGAATGTGACGGTTATATTTCTCTTGAAGAAAGAACAAAAATTGCAAAAGATGCTGATGCAGATATATTTATTAGCATTCATCTCAATTCTATAGGCGATATACCTATGGACATTCTTAAAAATAGAGGCACAAGTGTATATT
>CALBPW010000189.1 GCA_937899145.1 uncultured Bacteroidota bacterium | reverse complement strand
TCAATAAAAAAATTGACAAAATATCGCCTATTGACAAAAATTTCAGACTTTTGCGTCCTGAAATAAATCTGAAATATGCCAGTAAAAAATTCGCCACAAGCACTTGGTACCGGTAATATAGGTAAATTACTGATTCAGTACTCATTACCTGCAATAATTGCCACTGCCGCATCATCAATTTACAACATTGTTGACCGCATTTTTATTGGTCAAGGCGTCGGGCCGTACGCCATATCCGGGCTTGCGCTAACCCTTCCGCTGATGAACATCTTTGCCGCATTTGGCGCAATGATTGGCATCGGAGCCTCAACAATGGTATCAATCTATATGGGGCAAAAAAATCAAGACGACGCCGTTCGCACACTTGGCAACGCATTCGTTCTCAATATTATAGTCAGTTTAATAACCTCATTTTTCGGTTTCCTTTTCCTCGACGAAATACTAATTTCAATGGGCGCCAGCCAAAACACACTACCCTACGCCCGTGAGTTTATGCAAATCGCACTCATTGGCAACCTTTTTGTACACGTCTATTTAGGACTGAACCACATAATGCGTGCGTCGGGATTTCCGCAAAAATCGATGTATATAACACTAACAACCGTCGCCATAAATATTACACTTGCACCAATTTACATCTTTGTTTTCAAATGGGGCATTCGCGGTGCGGCTCTTGCAACACTTTGCGGTCAGGTTGTTGGAACTGTGATTGTTTTCAGGCACTTTACCAAAACCGACCGTCCGCTACATTTTGCACAAGGCTGTTTCCGATTAAAAGGAAAAATTGTTTCAAACATATTCTCGATAGGCTTGGCAAACTTCATGATGTTGCTGTGTGCCAGCTTGGTAGCCGTAATTATGAACCGCAGCCTATTCCGCTATGGCGGCGATTTTGCTATTGGCGCATTTGGCATTATCAATAGTTTGCTAAACCTGATTGCAATGATTGTTGCCGGCTTCAACCAAGGAATGCAACCCATTGCAGGCTTCAATTTTGGAGCACGCCAACTCGACCGCGTTAAACAAGTTTTCAAACTGACACTTGTTTGCGGCTCGGCAGTAACAATGTTGGGCTTTATAGCAGGCGAACTGTGCCCTCGCTTTATGTCGTCGCTGTTTACCACTGATAATCAATTAATTGAACTTTCGGCACATGGTATGCGCATAGCAATGGCAGCCTTCGCAATTGTAGGTATTCAGATGGTTACCAGCAATTTCTTCCAATCGATTGGCCGACCAAAAATTGCAATTGTGCTATCAATGACACGGCAATTGATTTTCTTGATACCATTATTGTTAATAATGCCACACGTTGGCAATCTCGGACTGACAGGCGTTTGGCTCAGCATGCCACTATCCGACACATTTGCGGCCATAGCAACCGTTGGTGTGTTAATTTATTTTGTTAAAGTGAAAAAGATTTTCACCAATTACGAATACAAGTTGAAATAACTTGCGCTTTTGGTAAATTTGAGTTTTAAGGATAGACAACGATTTTTTGAAGAAAAAGATGAATCAATACTAATCTCGAATCTTAATGTTATATTTCAATACTATATTTGCAAAAAAGTATAAAACTGCAAAACACGAACAAATAAAATCGATATAAAATATTAATACGCAAATATTCAGCACTATTTCTCTCACATTAAAAACCGCCAATTTTTAAGCTAATGAGAATAGATGACAGTTGTTTGCGCCAAATGGCGCGAACTGTTCGTTTTATCCATTGGCGAGGTTACTTGGCGGTTACCTAATGTGAGGATAAAAACTGACGAATGGTAAACGCCTTTTTTATGAGCATACATATTGGCAACCAGATACGGGAAGAATTAAAATCGCAAGGCAGAACAATAACTTGGTTTGCCGCACAAATATGCTGCACACGCGAGAATGTTTACGACATTTTCAAGCGTCCGAACATTGACACCGAACTACTTAGCCGCATTTCAGATATTTTAGGACACAATTTTTTTCAGGATTTGGCTGATGAGAAAAATACCAGATAACAACTTTTTAACTCCGCGAAATCTACTCACAAATTAAAAAAAGCAAATGTATTTGCGCACCAAATTTATATAGATAAAGTATTGTCAAAAGCAATTTCACATTTTTGTTAAATTATCCACTACACCTAAAATGATGTTTTTCAGAAAACACACTCTACTTTAGTCGTGTTAACGAAAGACAAAGTAGGCCTCTTTAAAAAAGCGTTACCGAGTAAACCCGAAAAGCGTGAGTGAGTAGGGACTTTATTTATTAACTTTTAAAATTCTTCTTATTATGAAAAAGAATCTTAATGCCAAAATGCAATCAAAAGTGGTTGCTGGCGCAGCTAAAAGCAAGTTTGCAGTTGCTGGTCGTCCATCAAGCTAAATACTAAAATTGCTTAATAACCGAGAGGGGAACTATTTCCCCTTTCATTTTTTACTATTAACATTTATTTTTTTGATTATGAAAAAGAATATCAATACCCAAAAGCAGTCTATAATTATTGGTGGTGCGGCTGCTAAAAAAAGGTCATTTAAAATATCTGGTAGGCCTGCATCTGCAAAAGAATAATTACAGATAGAAACTTTTCCTCACATTTTCTTATTTATAAACATTAA
>CALBPW010000188.1 GCA_937899145.1 uncultured Bacteroidota bacterium | reverse complement strand
GTTTTGCCCGAATATATACCCCTGCCGTATGCTATGCCGCGCTGGCTCTTGCCTTTATGCCACCGCTCATCAGAATGCTTTTGCCTAATATGGAACCTATGTGGGGCGAATGGATTTACCGCGCACTCACATTCCTTGTCATCAGTTGCCCGTGCGCATTAGTTATAAGTATTCCGCTATCGTTTTTTGCCGGCATTGGCGGTGCAAGTCGTGAGGGTGTTCTTGTCAAAGGCGCCAATATATTAGAAACGTTATCGAAGGTCAAGACGGTGGTTCTTGACAAAACAGGGACACTTACACTTGGTGTGTTTGAAGTAACTGCTATGCACGATATTGAAGACCACTCAAAAACCGATGAAGAGGAAAAACAGCATTTGCTTGAAATTGCCGCCTTGACGGAATGCGCATCATCGCATCCAATAAGCAAAAGTCTGCAACGCGCATACAGCCCTCCTATCGACCACTCGCGAGTAAGTGATATTCAAGAAATCAGCGGACACGGTATTACCGCAAACATTGACGGCAAGCAAGTTGCAGTAGGCAACGAAAAACTGATGGCACGCCTTGGAGTGGAATTCTGCCATTGTCAAACTTCAGGAACGATTGTTCACGTTGCTGAAGATGGTTATTATGCCGGTCATATAGTTCTGGGCGATATTGTAAAACCACACGCAGCCGAAGCCATCAAGCAAATGCACGCTTCGGGAGTGAAAAATACTGTTATTCTTACAGGTGACAGCAAGAAAGTCGCCGAAGAAGTAGCCTCAACATTGGGCGTTGACGCTGTATATAGCGAGTTGCTGCCGGCCGATAAAGTTAGCCGTGTAGAAGAATTGCTTAACACACAAACAGATGGCGAAAAACTTGCGTTTGTTGGCGATGGCATAAACGACGCTCCTGTTCTTACCCGCGCCGACATCGGTATAGCAATGGGCGGATTAGGCAGCGATGCCGCCATCGAAGCTGCAGATGTGGTACTAATGGACGACGACCCGCTAAAAATATCGAAAGCCATCCAAATTTCGAGAAAAACACTCCGCATTGTATGGCAGAATATTGTTATGGCACTTGGCATTAAAGCTATATGCCTTGTACTTGGCGCATTAGGAATCGCCAATATGTGGCTTGCGATTTTTGCTGATGTGGGTGTGTTGATTTTAGCTGTACTAAACGCCATCAGAGCAATGTCGGTTAAAAACTTGTAATAGCATACCGAAAAACAATCTTTAAGGGAAGCCGATAACAACGACTTCCCTTTTATAAGGAAAAATGAAGTACAAATCTGAATAACAAACTCACAATTCGTACCATTTACGATTTATATGATGAATCGAATTGCTGAAAAAGCGAACCAACCACACCATTTTCAACAAGTTACATATATTCAGACTTATGGCATAAAATTTGCGTTTCCAATTGCTTTTTGCTTACAACGCGACAGGAAAAGACAAAAAACTTTTTCTGACAAATGGTATGTTTGAACGGCTTAAAACGGCTGTTTTTAGCTGTTGAAAACTTTTTTTGACGAAAACGTTTTCGTTTCTTTCAGCAGATTAAAAATCAATGTTTTTATGAATCCAAATCATCGGCAATTTCGGGTTGTTCGTATAATTATTTTAACTTCGCGTCCAGAAAACTTTTTAGATAGATACAGTTTTCTACTTTTGTCAGCCTAAAAAATAGCCAATGAATACTAAAGACAAAATTCTGACAGGCGCTTTTGAACTTTTCAAGAAAAGAGGATTTAAAGGTGTAACAATGGACGAAATTGCCAAGTCGTTATCAATGTCGAAACGGACAATCTACGAGAATTTTGACGACAAACGCGAGCTGATTCGGACTATCATTGAGATTGAAATCAGAAAAAGCACTGAGCAATATGAGTATCTGATGAAAAGCAATGACAACATATATACTATTCTAAAACAAATAGATAACATTCATAAAGAGACGTATAAAAATACATCGCCACTGCTGAAAAGCGACCTAAAAAAATACTATCCGACAATAATAACCGATGTAACTAAATTGTTTTACGAGACACGCAGCAAGGTCATTCGCTTAACACTTATGCAAGGCATAAAACAAGGGCTGTTTTTGGAGTCGACCAATATTAATACTATAAGCCTTTTGTTTGAGAATACTTTGGATTTCTCAATCAAGAAAATTGAAGAAAAGCAATTCAGCGAGAAAGATATGTCTGACTGTTGTATTGCATTGCTACGCGGCATAAGCACCCGGAAAGGCTTTGAGTATATGAATAGCTACAAACAAGAATAATCAATAAAAAAACTATAAATAAAATGAGAATCAGATTTTTAACTACAACAATGGCTTTAACTGTGAGTTGCACAGTTATGGCACAAGAGCCGGCCGACACGCTTGGCGTTGCCGCCAATGGCGAGCCAACGCTGACTGCTACCGGCAACGAGGCAAATGATGGTACAAACGGAAAGCTGTCGCTGTCGCTGAGCGATGCGCAGAGCTATGCCATTGAGCACAACTACACTATGCAAAACGCATCGCTCGATGTGCAGAAAGCCGAAGCCGCCCGCTGGGAGGCCATTTCAACCGTGCTGCCACAAGTTTCGGGCTCCATCGGCTACTCAAACTACTGCGGCTACAAGATGAGCTTTGACATGGGCAGCAGCCTGATGGACGCTTTTGGGCCGCTATTTGGCGCACTGGCGCAAGATGGCAACACCAATTTTGCCAAAGCTCTTTCAGATATGTCGCAATCGACCGACGAAAGCAGCGACGACAGCGGAATGACAATGCCAACAACCGCAACTATTGGTTTGCAAGTAGCCATAGCACTTAGCGGAACGCAGTTTGTAGCCATGAAAATAAGCAAATTGGCACTTGAGATGTCGGAACTGTCAAAACAAAAATCGGAACAAGAGATACGCAATCAGGTTAAAAGCTACTACTACTCTGCCCTTGTCATGGAAGAAACCATTGATCTGCTCAACCGCAATTTGGAGAATCTGAAAACCCTGCTCGAATCGACCAATAAGGCTGTTAAAGCAGGAGTGACGGAACAAATTGAAGCCGACAAGCTGCAAGTGCAAGTGCTGACAATGGAAACGGGCATCAACTCAACAAAACGCTCGCTCGAGATGATTTACAATGCCATACGCCTTCAGCTTGGCGTTGATGTGAACACCGGTATTGAGCTGACACAAAAAATTGACGACCTGCTCAATCTTGAAGTAACATTAGCTCTAATATCGAACGAGTTCAATTTGGAAAACAACTACGACTATCAGTTGCTCGAAAAAAATGTTGAACTGAGCAAAAAGCAAGTGAACATAGCCAAATGGAACCACACGCCATCGCTAAGTGCTTATTACCAACATTCAGTTATAAAATATATTGGTGATAAAGGATTTAGCATGACACCGCCAAATATGATTGGCGCAACATTATCAGTCCCAATCTGGTCGAGCGGTAACAAATGGAACGCTCTGAAAGAGGCCAAAATAGACTATCAGAAACAACAAAACACTCTTGAGAACACAACAAATGCACTGATGGTGCAACATAACCAATTGAAATACAACCTCGCATCGGCTTACGAAAGCTACGAGAACCAACGCCAAAACACCGAGGTTACCCAACGCGTTTTCGACAAAACAACCCAAAAATATCAGCAAGGCGTGGCATCGAGCCTTGAGGTTACAACTGCTGGCACAAATCTGGTTTCGGCTCAGAGCAGTTACGTGCAAGCCCTTATGGAACTGGTAACCGCTCAAATAGAACTTGAGAACTTACTTAACATCGATAACAAATAACAATAAATCAGTATAAGACAATGAAAACTAAACAATTAATCAGTTTGGCTGTTATAGCTTGTGTAGCCTTGGCAAGCGCAAGTTGCAACAGCAAAGAGGAAAAAAAGGTTGAAACCCGCATCGAGAAAGTAAAAGTCAAGAAACTTGAAAAGGTTGAAATTGACCGCGTTTATGAAATTTCGACAACATTGCAAGGCTACGAGACGATGAACATTGCTCCATCGCTGACCGGAACCATTGAGCGCATCTACGTTGAAGTGGGCAGCAAGGTAAGTGCCGGACAAGACCTTGTGCGCATGGACCAAACACAGTACAAGACTACCAAACTCACCGTTGACAACCTGACTACCGAAATGCAGCGTATGGATGCGCTGATGGAGAGCGGCAACGTGTCGCAACAAACCTACGACCAAACTAAAGTGGCATACGACCAAGCCAAGGAAAACCTCGATTTCCTGCGCCAAAACACTTACGTAAAAGCAAAATTCGCAGGCAGCATATCGGCCAAAAACTACGAAGACGGCGAACTGTATGGCGGCGGTCCGATACTGACACTCACGCAAATCGACAAACTGAAAGCCTACATCAACATTCCTGAATCGTACTTCCCGTACATTAAAGAAGGAATGTCGCTGACTTTGAAATCAGAAATTTATCCTGACAAAGAATTTAAGGCTACAGTTGAGATTGTACACCCGACAATTGATGCGGCAAGCCACACATTCCAAGCCAAAATCAAGATTGACAACAAAGCCAACTACTTGCGCCCGGGAATGTTTGTACGCACCACAATGCCAATATCGAAACAAGAAGTTATTATCGCCCCTTATCAGGCAGTGCTTAAGCTAATTGGCTCAAACGACCGCTATGTGTTTGTCAACGACAACGGACGTGCGAAACGCGTGGCTGTAAAAATGGGACAACGCTTTGACGAGAACATCGAAATAATAACCGATGAAATTACTGAAGATGACGAACTTATAGTTGTCGGACAAGGACACGTTATTGATGGTGTTCAACTCGACATTGTAGAATAACCGAGCCAATACATTGAAAACAAATAAGATACAGAAATGAGCATATATAAAACATCTATAAATCACCCAGTTACAACATCGCTGATATTTGTGGCTGTGATGATAATAGGCCTCTTCTCGTTGAAGCAGTTGCCTATCGACCAATTTCCGGAGATGGACCCGCCCTATATCACGGTGATGACCAC
>CALBPW010000187.1 GCA_937899145.1 uncultured Bacteroidota bacterium | reverse complement strand
CGTCAGGGGGTGCATGCGCTCTCCGCGGCCGGCGGCCAGAATGATGGCGTGGGTGGCCCGGGCCATATCAGTCCTTGTCCGAATCGGCCATGGGATCGATGTCGTCCCCCAGGTCGTCGGCCACGTTGGTCTCCCGGGTTTCGGTCTTGCCCTTGCCCAGGCCCTGGAAGAACTTCTTGATCTCCCGCCAGAAGATGGCCACCGCCGCGCCGCCGGCGATTACCAGACCGGCCAGCATACTGATCACGTAGGTCAGGGTGCCGGGGTCCAGATAGGCAAAGGCGGGGATGGCGAACAGGGCCGCCAGGGCTGCTGTGAAGTAACTCAGGGTGAGCAGCTTTTTCATGATTTTCATTTCGGGTTCCTCCATCTTGTATATTCTATGATTTTCTTTTAGCAAATAAATATCCAAAATATGTAGAGTAGATAATAGCATTATTTTTTAGAATGTGCAATAACGCACATTAAAAGAGTAAATGGTTTGGCCTATGCTCTTGGGTTTTCGGCATTTAGCCGAATTTAGGGCGCAGTACGCCCGTAAACTCATTTTTTGCTTCTTTGCAAAAAGGTATATCGACAAATATTATACACAAGGTTCGATAATCCTATTTGAAACTCGGCACTTTTCATTCCGATTGTACGAATGAAAATGCCATTCATCGAGTTGGTCATAAATCCAAATATATGCTCTACACGGCAGCGTATTTTGGATTTTGCATTATTACTTGCTTTTTGAGTTTCATTCAAAGGATGGTTTCTAAATCCTTTTTCGTGTATAAGGTTTTCAACACTGTCGGGAAGAGCGGTATCTATTTTCTCGCTTTTAAATGCGCTGTCTGCATACAATTTTTTATCGGATCCGTTGATAAGTGTCAAAAACTCTTGACTGTCGTGAACAGCAGCATTCGTTACAACATAATCCGTGATGATCTTGCTGTCGGCATCGGCTTTTACAAGGTCTTTATAGCCATAATGAGTTTCGTCGCCTTTTTTGACCCAACGTGCATCTGTATCTTTCTGAGCGTATTTGTGCGCGTTTTCTGTACCAAGCCACTCTTCGGGGACTTTGCCGGATTTAATTTCCGCATTCTCTTTGCGGGTGTTGCGCTGACGAGGAACATCAACAAAAGTTGCATCAACAATAGTGCCTTCGTGTGTGATAATATGCTGCTTTTCCAAGATGTCATTGAACATATCAAAAAGTTCTTTCATTACATTTGCGTTTTTCAAGTCATTCTTGAATTTCCAAATGGTTTTGGCATCAGGCACATCATTAGAAATGCTAAGACCGAGAAAACGCATAAACGAAAGTCTGTCGTTGATTTGATATTCTGTAGCATCATCCGAAAGGTTGTATATTTTTTGCAGAATAATGATTTTAAACAAGAGTATATGGTCAAATGGAGGACGACCGGCATTACTTTTTTTATCAATCGCAAGAGCGCGGTCAATAATTAAGCGGAATATCTCCCAATTTATAACGGAATTTAACTTTTCAAGGTTATCACCAAGTTTACTTAATTTGGATAAACGTTCGCTTTCATCAAAAATGCTGGCTTGTTTCATATAGACCGACTCCTTCTGTGTGTTTTTGTTTTATTATAACACAGAATTGAAAAATATCATCGTTTTCTCTGTGATGTTCTTTTCTATTTCATAAAAATCAAGCATTTTTTCGCTTCCTCTCGTTATTTATTCCAAAACTTTTCAAGCTCTTTTTGCAATACCGCTTCTTGCTTTTCCACGCTCTTAGAGCTTTCCCACCATTCCGCGACGGCTGGAGCGATAAACGGGCGCGAAGGAATAGTAGAGCTTTTCACTCGTTTCCATTCGCCATTTATCTTAAACACAAGGTATTTCGCCTTTTTTGCTTCAATATGCGCTCCTTTTTCCAGAAATCCTGCATAATATGAATTATTTAGTATCCATGTTGAGCGTTTTTCCTTTGCCTTAGTGGTTTTGAAGTTGTTGAGTATCGGTTTTGCGTTCTTTTTTGACGCATTTTCTGCATTTGCATTTGTCAAAGTGTAATAATTATGATTTTTTGTGTCAAATAGGCTTCTAAATCGCTTTTTTGCGCTCTTAATCACCTCTTTATTAACGGATTTCTGCATTTTTATGATAATGCTATCCATTTTGAGCGTCGTATTCTCTAACGCCTTTTCGATACTGTCGATGTCGATGTTAAAATCTATGAAATTCGCCATACGCGCAAAAAGCCTAAAATAAGAGCTTGTATCGGCTGCACTGAATTAAATACTTGTCGTAATTTGTTGTATTTAAGAATGTGCGTGTGCTGTCGCCGAAAGAACGGGAATTAACGCCGATGTTGCTATCGCTTTCGAGTTGTAACAGAGTGGCAATGCGTAACACAGTCATTTTCATAATCGCGGGTATCTCTTCTCTCTCCCAGCCTGCTGTAAACGTAAGCTGAATAACGTTTTTGCTTGAAAACTCGCCCATTGACGTAAAAAAGACGCTGTCATCATTAAAAGCGAACTGCTCTAAATGAAACGGCACGCCGTCGATTTTGATTTCTTTGAGCTCTGCTATCGGCTTGGTGCCGACACGAATTTCACTGCTGTTTTTGCCGCGATAAAATCGGGTGTATTCTTGCCTTCGTGGGTCGTAACCGAGATATGAGCAAAGAATATCGAACGCCGCCTGAATATAAAGCTCTTGCTCCTCTGCGTTTTCGTCTGCATACACGCCCGAATATTTTGCAAGCTCTGCCACCGTAACAATGTTATCCATTCTTTTCTCCGATTTCACAAAATAAAGCAAGAAACGCCTATAAAACGCCTCTTGCTTTTGCTTAGACTTGTATCTTTAATAACGCCTTATCGTCTTTGCCGTCGTTGACACAGACCGCCTGATTATCGTTCGTGATAAGGGCTGTATCTGTGTCAATGACGACTGTGTCGGTTATGCGACTTTCAAGACGAAAAAATCTGCTTCAACGATTGGCTTTCCTGCCGCATAGATTGAAGCGTCGAAATTGTGCGCAAGGCTTCCGACCGTATTCTTTGGCGTGATTTCCATTTCGTTGGCAATGCCGATGCCGTAATTGCCGAGGTCGCCTGCGATAACCTTGCCTTTTGGCACATACGGAGAAAGAATAATCTCCACGCCCTCGCACGTTTTGTTTTCCACAATCTGCTTGAGCAAGATTTCGTCTTTCTTTGTGCCTGCGTCGGTGATTTCGGCGTATGTCATCGGGTTGATGAGAATAACGCCCTTGTCGGTCTTTGAAAGAAGCGTCAACGCCAATTTCTGCACTGCAACAGGGTCGAGCTTGTCGGCAGTGATTTCAGTCGCGCCCTTGTCGATAGCGTCAAATCTGCCCTCAACGCCCTCGAAAATCGCTTTGAGCAATGTTCTGCGCACGCTTTCGGCAAGGATTTTCTGCACTTCGCCCTCAAAATCCACGGCAGACAGCTTCAAGGTTTCGTCTGAAACTTTGAGCGATTTCGCAAAGGCTCTCGGCTGCACGGTAATGCTTGTCATTTTGCCGTCGGTTTCGCTGAACTCTCCATTCTCGTCAACCGTCGCAAACTCTCCGACGCTTGTATTCCAT